>VBJE01000096.1 GCA_005879675.1 Chloroflexota bacterium | reverse complement strand
TCGGCGGTGAACGCCTTCAGCTGGCGGCCGTTGATCCCGCCCGCGGCGTTGATGTCGGAGATCGCGAGCTCGCCGGCATTCCGGATCGCGATGCCCGGGTCGGCGTAAGGACCGGTGAAAGGACCCGTGATTCCGACATTGATCGGACCCGTCTCGCCGGCGTTGTTGCTGCCACTGCCGCATGCAGCGATCAAGAGCGCGCCGCAGGCCGCCAGGCTGGCTGCCATGAATCGCCGTTTGAACATTGTGCCTCCCTATCGCTGCGTGGTCGCCCGCCGCCATCTTCCCGGCACGCCGGGGCGAGAGTGCGCCGGCGGCAAGCCACTACTCCCTGGAACTGGGCCCAGTATCGGTACCCCGTATCTGAGTGTCAAGGTGGGAGAGGCCTAGACTTTGGGCTCCCGCGGTGACGGCGAGTGGAGGGTGGCATGAGCTCTGATTCGGAACCGAGGCTGCGCGTGATCTGGACCGACCCCGTCACGGGCCGCAAGGGCTACGCGGTGATCGACCGCATGGTCAACGGGCTCGCGGGCGGAGGCACGCGTATGCGCTCCGGCGTGACGATGGAAGAGGTCGAGCGCCTGGCCCGCACCATGTCCTACAAGAACGGCGCCTTCAACCTGCCGGGTGGCGGAGCCAAAGGCGGGGTCGACATCGATCCGCACGACCCGGAGGCGCGCGGGGTGCTCTCACGATACGTGCGCGCCATGCGGCCCCTCTACCGCAACGGTTGGGGCACCGCGGAGGACCTCGGGATCAGCCAGGAGCTGCTGAGCGAGGTGTTCGCTGAGCAGGGCGTCGGCATGACCGTGCAGGCGATGCTCGACCGCTCGGGAGATCCCATGGCGGCGGGCCGGCGCGTCAGCCAGGGCCTTGCCATCAATGTCGAGGGCATCGGCCTCGCCGACTGCATCGGCGGATACGGCGTCGCGGAAGCGGCCGCCGCCGCCGCCGACTACAAACGTTGGGACATCTCGAAGCTGCGCGCCGTCGTCCAGGGCTTCGGCTCGATGGGCGGCTCCAGCGCCCGCTACCTGGCCCGGCTCGGGGCCAGGGTCGTCGGCGTCGTCGACGTCAACGGCGCCGTGACGAACCCCGACGGCCTCGACGTCGAGCGTCTCCTCAAGTCGCGCAACACGCTGGGCGAGATCGACCGCTCGGCTCTACGGCCTGGCGACGGCGAGCTGCCGAAGGAACGCTGGCTCGAGATCGACGCCGACATCGTCGTGCCGGCGGCGGTGGCGGACGCCATCACGGCCGAGAACTCGGCCGCGATCAAAGCGCGCATGGTCGTCGAGGCTGCCAACATCCCGACCACAGACGACGCGCAGCGCCTTCTCCACGAGCGAGGGACCGTCGTCATCCCCGACTACGTCGCCAACGGAGGCGCGAACGCGTGGTGGTGGTGGACCCTGCTCGGGGTGCTCGAGGCGGACGCCGAGCAATCCTTCGCCCACGTCTCCAGGGTGATGCGGGAGACGGTCCGGCACATGCTCGAGCTGGCCGACGCCAGGCATATGACACCGCGCGCGGCCGCGAACGAGCTCTCGATGGAGAACCTCGACCGGCTGGCCGCGCGCCTCGGCGAGGATGCGTCCGAGACACCGCTCGAGCCGGTTCGCGCCTAGCCCGCGGCGGGCTTCTTGTCCCAGTCGAAGGGCCACAGGACGAAGAATCCGAGCGTGCCCGCCCGCCCCCTGTAGGTCACCTTCGCGCCGTTCGGGATGAGTATCGCCTCGCCGGCCTTGGCCGTGACCCTGCTCTGACCGCTGACGATCTCGAGCTCGCCCGCCTGGACGAACAGCACCTCGTCGTACTTCAGCGTCCAGTCCGCAAACTCGGCGTCGCTCGAAAAACGCATGTAACCGCCGCCCAGCTGCGTGGTGCCCGCGTGCGTGATCGCGCGCGCCAGCTCGAGGCCCGGCACCAACTGCGAATACGGAAGATCGCCTTCCGTCAGTCGTTTCACCTGCGCGTTTTCTGCCATCGCATCCTCCTCGAGTTGCATCGTCTCGCGCGGCCCGCCGCCCGCGAGCAGCGCCCGGGTTAGGATCCTCCGCCGGCCGGCGGCACGAACGGCCACGGATAGAATGGCGGCTTGGATCCGCGCGCGGCCGACGTCCTCGGGCGGCCGATCATCGGGCAGCTGGGCTTCCACGGGCTAGACGGTTACCCGCACGTGCTGCCTGTTTGGTTCGAGCACCGAGACGGCGACGTTCTGATCGCGACGCCGCTCGGCACATATAAAGGACGCGCGTTGTCCAGGGACGGCCGTGCCGCCCTGAGCGTCTCGACGGTTGAAAGGCCTTACTGGATCGTCAGCGCGGTCGGAGACGCATCGATCGAGGCGCTGCCCGAATCAGATCGGATCGAGTTCGTCGGCGCGATCGCCGTCAGGTACCTCGGATCCGAACGGGGGCGCGAATACCTCGAGGCGTGGCTCAAGGGCGGCCACCCGGGGGACGGGGAGCTGATCCGTCTTCGCCCGAAAAAGGTCCACTTCTACGTCAGCTAGGCGGACCTGCCGTGGTGCCGCGCCAGTGATATGTTCGCCAGGCCATGAAGATCACCGACGTGTCGGTGCAAGTGGTGGACGCCGGGGTCACGATGCTGTTCGCCGAGCGGCTGATCATGAACCTGGCAAACGTCATCGTGCGCGTGCGCACGGATGACGGCATCGAGGGCGTGGCCGGGAGCAGCACCTACCTGGGTGCGCACGCCGTCGCGGCCGCCCTGGCCGAGCTGAAGCCGCTCCTGATCGGCGAGGACCCGCTGTACCGGGAGAGGATCTGGCAGCGGCTCAATGAGGTCAGCATCCTGATGGTCCCACCGCACTCGCTCGCCCTCGTCGACTGCGCGCTGTGGGATCTCGCAGGTCGGGCCGCCGGGCTTCCGGTCTACAAGCTGCTCGGGGCGCAGCGCGACGAGCTGCCCGCGTACGCAAGCTCGCTTACATACGCGACGCTCGCCGACTTCCAGCGCGAGGTCGACCTCTGGTTGGAGCGCGGTTTCAGGGCGATCAAGCTGCACGTCTGGGGCGACCCCGACCGCGACATCGAGCTTTGCACGGCGGTCCGCTCACAGGTGGGGCCCGGGATTGCGCTGATGGTCGACGCAGTCGGCTCGTACACCCTCGTGGACGCGATACGCGTAGGTCGGAAGCTCGACGAGCTCGGCTATGAGTGGTTCGAGATGCCGCTTCGCGACCAGCACATCCAGGCGTACAAGACGCTGGCCGACGCGCTCGACATCGCCGTCACGTCGGGCGAGGTTCACACGCGGACGTACCAGGAGGCGGCGAACTATCTGACCTGCGGGGCCTGGGACATGGTGCGCATCGACGCCGTGATCAGCGGAGGGATCACGGCGACCAAGAAGACCGCGGCGCTGGCCGAGGCGCTGGGCGTCCGATGCGAGATCCACAGCTTCGGCTACACGCTGGCCCAGGCGGCGAATCTCCAGGTCATGGGCGCGGTGTCGAACTGCAAGTACTTCGAGTTCCCGATGCCGATGGGAGGTTACGGAGCCGGGATGGTGGACGAGATCGAGCTGCGTGCCGACGGCCTGGTCAGCGTGCCGTCCAAGCCGGGCCTCGGCGTGGAGGTCGACTGGGAGCGGATGGACGCGATGACGGTGGCGCGGTTTTGAGGCGGCGCAAGTCTTGAGGATCGTGGTCGTCGGCGCGGGTGTCGTCGGAGTCACGAGCGCGTACTACCTCGCGAAGGCCGGCCACCAGGTGACCGTCGTCGAGAAGGAAGGAGAAGCCGCGACACTCGCGAGCGCGGGCAACGCCGGCCTGATCGCGCCCGGCCATTCGTTTGCCTGGGCGTCGCCCTCCGCACCAAAGGAGCTGCTGCGCTCGCTGACGGTCGACGACACCGCGCTGCGCGTGAATCCCTTCAAGGCGCCGGGCATGGCGGTCTGGGGGCTGCGTTTTCTGCGTGAGTGCAATGCGGAGCGCGCGCTGAAGAACACCCTCGTCAAGCTTCGACTCGCCCAGTACAGCCAGCGGATGCTGGACCAGATCGCGTCCGACGAGCGGATCGACTACGACGACATCCATGCGGGGATCCTCTATCTGTACCGCGACCCGAAGCGTTTCGAGGCGGGCATCAAGAAGATGAAGCTCGTCCAGGACCACGGCCAGAAGCAGGACGTGCTCGACGCCGAAGGCGTGGCCGAGGCTGAGCCTTTTCTCGCCCCGGTCAAGCACAAGCTCGCCGGCGCCATCTACGGGGTCACCGATTCCAGCGGTGACAGCGTCAAGTTCACGCGGAAGCTGCAGGCCGCCTGCGAGCGGATGGGCTCGAAGTTCGTCTTCGGCCGGGGCGTCGTGAAGCTGGACGCGAGGGGCGGCAAGGTGCGAGCCGCCACTCTCGACGGAGGCGACGCGCTGGACGCCGACGTGTTCGTGCTCAGCGCGGGAGTCCACAGCCCGAGAATCGCGCGCACGGTTGGCGTCCGGCTTCCGATCGCGCCGGCCAAGGGCTACAGCGCGACCTTTCCGATCCGGCGGAACGGCGGCCCCGAGATGCGCGTCGGCGCCGTCGACGAGGAGCTGCTGGTGGCGTGGTGCCGGATCGGAGACCGCCTGCGGATGACATCGAGCGCCGAGTTCACGGGCTATGAGACCAGCTACAAGGAGCACGATCTGCGGTTGATCCGCAAGCTCGCCACCGATCTCCTGCCGAACGCGGCGGAATATGACCAGGGGCAGTACCGCGCGTGCAACCGGCCGATGACGCCCGACGGCCCGCCCATCCTCGGCCAGGCGGGGCCCGAGAACCTCTACATCAACAGCGGCCACGGGCACATGGGATTCACGATGGCCTGCGGCTCGAGCCGGATCGTCGCCGACCTGATCGACGGCAGGAAACCGGAGATCCCTGCCGAAGGGCTGACGCTGACCTCCCGACCCTGAGCCGGGCTCAGATCCCGGGGAAGGCCCCGAATGCGAGCCAGCCGCCGTCGACCACGAGCGTCTCGCCCGTGACGAAGGAGGCTTCCTTGCTCGCGAGGTAGACGTAGGCGCCGGCAATCTCGTCGGGATCGGCCATCTTGCCCTGAGGCGTGCGCCCCGCGATAGCTTTGGAATCGATGCGACCCTCGGCCTCGAGCCGCGCCGTCATCTCCGTCCGGACGTAGCCCGGCGCGACCGCGTTGACGCGCACCGCCGGCGCCCACTCGGACGCCATGATGCGCGTCATCATCACCACCGCGGCCTTGCTCGATCCGTAGGCCAGCCTGCGCGGGAACGGCGCGAACGCCTGCACCGATGCGGTGTTGATGATCACGCCACCACCGCTGCCAAGCATCGTCCGCGCCGCCTCGCGCGAGCACAGAAAGACCGCGGTCATGTTCAGCTTGATGACGCGGTCCCAATCAGAGAGGCTCATGTCGAGCGTTGGTCCCGCGTGCACGGTCCCGGCGTTGTTGACGAATACGTCCAACCTGCCAAATGCCTTCACGGCACCTTCGACGAGCGCGGCCGCGCCGGCCTCGCTGGTGACGTCCGCGCCGACCCCGATGCTCTCGCCGCCCAGCTCCCTCGCGACCCTGTCCGCAACGCCACCTTCCCGAGAGTTGACGACCAGCTTCGCCCCCTCGGCGAGAAATGCCCTTGCCACCGCGAGGCCGATGCCGCGGCTCGAGCCGGAGATGGCCGCCACCTTGCCCTCGAGCCGGCCGCTCACTCGATGACGAGCTCCCCCCCGCCCTCTGTCTCGAGCACGACCTGCTGCACGCCGTCGACCGCTGCCTCGCGCACCTCATAGAGATCCGAATCGCCCAGCAGCATCTGCAGCCTGTCCTGGACCAGGCGGGGGTCGCGCGCGCCGACGACGACGCGGCGCAGCGCCGCCCGCCCGGTCCGATGCGCAGACTCCACCTCGCCGGGGTGAAGCCCGTCAGGGATGCGCCATTCGATCACGAAAGGGATCGCGCTGGGCTCGGTACCTGTGTCGACATCCTGGGTTCGCCACCTCAGGACCTGGCCGTCGGGGCGCGTCCGCGAGCCTTCGACGATCGCCGGCAGGTCCCAGCCCGCGCCTTGAAGCCTGGCGCGCACCGCATCCAGGTCCTCCGTGCGCAGCGCCCAGGCGACAAACCTCCGGTTTTCCTGCAGGGCCCGCGCGACGCGCCCGCCAAGCCGGCTCGAGGCGGCCTCACCCTGGTCGACGATCGCGATCAGCTCGAGGTACTGCCGGCCGAGCGGCACGATGACGTTGGCGGTTCCGACTCCGGGGTGCCGGCCGCCGGGAATTCCTTTCAGGCCGAAACGTTCGTCCAGGCTCCGGGCGCCATCGTCGAGGTCGGCCACCGGAAGCAGGACGTGATCGACTACGGTGGGCGTGCTGAGGCCCTTCGCGGATTGCGTGAAATCAGGCATCGAACCTCATCTCCTACCAGCCGCCGTACGCGACCCATCCTCCGTCGACGGTGACGTGGCTGCCGGTGATGTAGCTGGCGTCGTCAGACGCGAGGAAGACCGCGACCCGAGCCACTTCGGTCGCCTCGCCGAAACGTCCCATGGGCGTCCGGCGCTCGATGTCAGCGGCCGTGAACGCGCCCCCGCGCGTCTGGCTCTTGACGCCGAGTCCCGTCCTGATGTAGCCCGGGTCGAGGCAGACCACCCGCACGTTGTCCTTCGCCCACTCCGCTCCGAGCACCTTGGTCAGGCCGATCAGCCCGTGCTTGGCGGCCGTGTAGGGAACGCGGCGAGGCAGGCCGACCTCACCGATGATCGAGCCGATCTGGATGATCACGCCGCTTTTTTGCGGGACCATGTGCCGCGCCGCGGCCTGGCTTCCGAAGAAGCAGCCGCTCAGGTTGGTGTCGATGACCTGAGCCCACTCGTCCGGTTCCAGCTCGAGCGCCGGCTTGATCACGTTGACGCCGGCGTTGTTGACCCAGACGTCGAGGCGGCCGAAGCGGTCGACCGCGGCGGACGCGAGCGCCCGCGCCTGGACAGGGTCGCGGATGTCGGCGACAAAGGCTGTCGCCTGGTAACCCTCCCGTTCCATCGCAGCGGCGGCGTCGCCTGCCCGCGCTTCGTCGCGAGAGTTGATGACGACGGACGCGCCTTCTCGCGCGAACTCATGGGCGATCGCCTGCCCGATTCCCCCGCTCGATCCCGTCACGACCGCGACCTTTCCGTGCAGGCGACCCGACGGCGCTGTCGGCGCGCCGGCCGGCTCAGGCGCGCTCATCTCTCACGGATTCACACGTTAACCTTCCGCATTGTGCGGACGCTCAGGGTGGCGGGCCTCATGGAGCCGATCAGCCATTTCTCCGACGCCGTAGTCGCCGGCAAAACCCTCTACGTGTCAGGTCTCGTGGCGACGGACGAGCGGGGCGAAATCGTCGGCAAGGGCGACGTCGTCGAGCAGACCCGGCAGATCTTCCGCAACCTGGGGCGCATCCTCGAGGCGGCGGGGGCCGCCCCGTCGGACGTCGCGAAGGTGACGATCTTCATGCGCGACGTCTCGCAGCGGCCTCTGATCAACCCGGTGCGCCAGGAGTTCTTCGGCGAGCATCGCCCCGCCAGCACCCTGGTCGAGGTGAGCCGCCTGGTCCGCGACGATCTGCTGCTCGAGATCGAGGCGATCGCCGAGCTGCCCGACTAGGCCGCGCCTCTAGCCGCCGACCTCCACGACCATCTCGATCTCGACCGAGATGTTGAAGGGCAGGGACATCATGCCCACAGCCGAGCGCGCGTGCTTGCCGTCGTCCCCGAACGCCGCGACCAGCAGGTCGGACGCGGCGTTGATCACCTTGGACTGCTCGACGAAGTCGGGCGTGCAGTTGACCATGCCCAGCAGCTTGACGATTCGCGTCACACGGTCGAGGTCGCCGATCACCTCTTTGAGGCTGCCCAGGCAGTTGAGCGCTGTGAGCTCCGCCGCCTTGCGCGCCGTCTCCACATCGAGGTCCTGACCGACCTTGCCGAGGTAGGCGTACTCGCCACTTTCGCGCCGCGGCCCATGACCCGCGAGGAATACCAGGTTGCCTGTCCTGACCCCGCCGACGTAATTGAACATCGGCGTTCCGGGATCGGGAACCTCGTGACCGAGCTTGTGGAGACGCTCCTCGACTTTCGACATCGAATCCTCCCTCATGTGGTGCTGGCCGGCGTGAGCGAAGTGTGCGGACCGTGGATCCCGGCGCCTGGCCAAACGCCAGGCGGCTCATTGGGCAGATCGACAACTTCGGTTTGCTCCTTGAAGACCCTCATGCCGCGCGCCTGGTAGTTGGCCAGCGCGGACGGCGAATCGAGCGTGCATGTGTGCACCCACACGCGCCCTGCGCCCATCGCCCAGCCGCGCCGGATGGCGGCGGTCAATAGCGGGCCGCCAAGGCGCCGGTTCAGGAAGGTGGGCATGAGGCCGAGATACGCGATCTCGACGTCGCGCCCGGCGCGCCCGTCCAGCTCGAAGTAGCCTCCTGGCGTTCCGTCCTGGTAGAGCACCCACGTCTCCACGCGCTGGTCACTCAGCCTTTGAACCCACTGCTCGTGGGTCCAGGTGAGCCGATCGACCCAGTACCAGTTGCCGCCCGCCGCGGTGTAGAGAAAGCGGCCCAGCTCCGGCGAGGCGAGAGACGCGCGGCGGATCTCCACCGTGTCCGGGGGATCCACCGGACGCAGGTCCGCAGCGGACGTGATCTCCAGGCTCCACGTCGTCACCGTCACGAGCACAGCGGGCAGCATGCCACGGCCATCGATCACAATGGTTTCGCGATGCGGCTGTACCGCGATCCGGACGCACCGGGCCGCCTCGACTTCGACCACGACCTCTACCGTCGCATCGCGCAGGACCTGCGGGCCCGGCGCCTCGTCCACGAGCACATCGTGCCGATCCGCAGCGGCTACGCGTGGCCTGTCAAGGCTGGGTCGGTGGCGCGCATCGTCACCGTCGAAGGCCCACAGGTGTGCGACCTGAACCTGTGGAGCTTGAACAACCCTCGCGAGCGTTTCTGGGCCGCGCGCACACGGCAGATTCAAGGCGCGCATGTCACCACCTTCGACCGGCTGTGGTCATGCCTCCCCTACCTGCGGCCGATGGTGACCATCACCAACGACACCCTGCCCACCGAGCCCACGGCCAACGGCGGCCGGTGCCATGACCTGCTCGGCAGCCGCTGCGACCCATACCTCTACAAGCTGCTCGACGACCGGGACTACGACGTCACGTGTCACAACAACCTTTCGCGCGCGATCGCGCCGTTCCACCTGACCGAGCTCGACGTGCACGACGGACCCGGTGCACGAGATCTACTTCATGGAGGCGAGCCCGGCGAAGAAGGGCGACTTCTTCGAATTCTTCGCCGAGATCGACCTGCTGTGCGCGATCTCGACGTGCCCGAGCGGCGATCTCTCCCAGTGGGGCTGGGGCGCGGACGGCGCCGACCCGCTGGCCAACTGCCACCCGCTCGGGGTCGAGGTCTACGAGCTTGGCAGCGAGCTGCTCCAAGGATGGAAGCCACCCGAGCCCGTCCGGGTCAAGTCGGTCTATCTCCGCTAGGGCCACCGGGTCGGATGCGAGGCGTACCAACCCGCCGCCTGCTCGTAAGCGCGCGCCGCGCGCAGAACGGTCGCGTCGTCGAACCGCCGGCCGACAAGCTGAAGACCGACCGGCAGTCCCTGCGCTGCGAACCCGCAAGGCACGGAGATTGCCGGACCACCCGTCAGGTTGGCGAGCCATGTGTACTGCGGCACCGGGTGCACGCTTATGCGGCGAGCCAGCGGCCGCGGTCCGGGGGGCAGCGGGTCCGCGAGCGCGCCGACGGTCGGCATCGCCAGCACGTCGTGTGTCTCGAACAGTGCGGCCACCTTGTTGGTGATCCGCGTTCGCGCATTCTGAGCGCGCACGTAAGAGTGGGCCGGGACCAACAAGCCTTCCCTGAGGACGAGGCCGAACTCGCGGCCGTATCCCTGCCTGCCGGCGCGGAGGTTCGGTAGGTGATATGCAGCGGCCTCCGCGAGCGTGATGACGTAGCCGACCGCCATCACCTGCAGCAGGGAGACACCGACGCGCACTTCCTCCACCTCGGCGCCGAGCTCCGAGAGCCGGGCCAGCGCCGCGTTGACCAGTTCGGCCACGGCCGGGTCACAGGAGCCGTCCCAGAGATCTCGCGGCACGGCGACACGGAGTCCGCGCACGCCGGCGTCAAGGTCGCCCGACAGAAGGCCGGCCTCTCCGACGCCGGAGCCAGGGTCGGCTGGGTCGTGGCCGCGAACCGCCTCGGCGAGTGCGGCGGCGTCGGCCACGGTGCGCGCGAGCGGACCAGTGTGGTCGAGGCTGGGTGACAGCGGGATGACGCCGCTCCGACTCAAGAGCCCGAAGGTCGGTTTGTAGCCGACCACGCCGCAGAACGCCGCGGGCAGCCGGATGGAGCCACCGGTGTCGGTGCCGAACGCGCCGAAGGCCATGCCTGCGGCAATGGCTGTGCCGGCGCCCGTGCTCGAACCTCCAGGTGTGCGCTCCGGATCCCACGGGTTGCGCGCGGGCGGAAAATGGTCCGCCAGCGTCGCGGCGGCGAGCCCGAACTCATGCGTCGCCAGCTTGCCGGTGATCACGGCGCCGGCGGCGCGGGCGCGCCGCACCAGCGCCGCCTCGTCGGGGGCGACGTTCGCCGCCAGCAGCCGCGAGCCGGCGGTGGTCGGTCCGAGGTTGTAGAGGTCCTTGAAGGCGATCGGAATCCCGTGCAGCGGTCCACGCCAGGCGCCGCGTGCGATCTCAGCCTCGGCGTCGCGCGCCTCAGCGAGCGCTTCGTCCTGAGCGTGGCGCGGGTGAGCTCGACCGGGGACAACCTGCGCGCGCGCAACTCCTCGCCGACCTGGAGCAGCGACGAGTAATGAAGCCCCTCCACTGCCTTCATATCGACTCCGCCCCGGCTGTGGCCGCATCCTCGTCCGCGCCCAGCTCCTCCGCGGCCCGCATCCAGGCCAAAAGAGCGTCGTAGGCGGTGGCGATCTCCTCGACCTCGTCGGGTGCGGTCGCGACCCCCAGCTCCTCGAGCCGGCGCGCGATCGATTCCTGGTGCTCGTCGCCCGAGCTGGTCATGACTGAGTCGCCCCGCCAAAGAAACTGCTCAAGGCCGCCGCCGTATCTTGAGGAATCTCTTCCGGGAAGAAGTGTCCTGCCGCGACCGGAAGGCCTCGCACATCGTCTGCCCATGCCTGCCAGATGCCGACTGGTCCCCCCACTTCCGAGTACCACTGAGCAAGGGGACCTCGATCGCTCCACAACGCGAGGACAGGACAAGCGATGCGACGCCCGGCGAGCCGATCTTCCGCGTCATGCTCCCTGTCCAGAGTGGCTGCTGCCCGGTACTCCTCGCAGATGGCGTGAATGGAGACTGGATTGCTCAGCGCTCGGACGTAGGCTTCACGGACCTCGGCGCCGAAAACACGCGCCGGAGAACCCCAGGCCGCGAGAGCATCGTCAATGACCGCCTCCGGAGCCGCTGCAAGGAGACGCTCGGGCAGGGGCTCAGGCTGCGCCAGCAACGACCAGGGCCAGAAGGCAGTCACGAGCCTGGCATCGGCCAGCTGCCAGACGTCGTGAGTGGGCACGATATCGAGGACGGCAAGACGGTCGATACGCGCCGGATGATCCAGGGCCAAGCGATACGCCACGCGGCCGCCGCGATCATGCCCCGCGACGCTGAAACGTTGAAATCCGAGGCGTGCCATCACGGCAACCATGTCTCGCGCCATGGCGCGCTTCGAATACGGCTCGTGGTCGCGCGTCGAGGCCGGACAGCCGCTCTGTCCATATCCGCGCAGATCGGCGCAAACCACCGTGAACTGCTCCGCCAATAGAGGCGCCACCCGCCGCCACATCAGCTGGGTCTGCGGGAAGCCGTGGAGCAGCAACAGGGGCGGACCAGCACCAGCCCACCGTATGAAGATGCTGGTTTCGCCGGACTCGACCTCGGCCGCCTCGAAGTCCTCCAGCATGTCGGCCCCAGCGCCGTCGCCAGCGATCGCTACAGCGTGAACTTCGACTGCGCCGCGGCGTACGACGGCTCATCGCGGCGGAAGCTGTCCGCGTCGACCCCCAGCTTGCGCGAGACGTGGTAGGCGAGCCACTGCAGCGGCACCACGTTCACGATCGGCGCAAGCACCTCGTCCAGATCCGAAGGCGGCGCGAACGACAGGACCGTCGCCCCGATCTCACGAAGGGCCGTCTCGACTTCGCCCATCCGCTCGCGGGACGGGCCGGGCTGGGCCACGAGCACGACCACGTTCCCGGGCTGAATGCTGACAAGCGGTCCGTGCAGGATGCCCTCGACGTCGTGTCCTTCGGCGCTCACGAGGTGACTGGCCTCACGCAGCTTCAATGCGCCTTCGTAGGCGGTCGCGCGCGCGGGACCGCCACCGACGAAATGCGTCACCGGTCGGAACTCAGCCTGGCTCACCTCAGTCGCGACGCTGCTGCCAAGGTCGACGGCGTGTTGGACCATGCGGGGAAGCTCCGCGAGTCGGCTCTGCCACTTCGGGCTGCCAAGTGCCGCGGCAACCTGCGCGAGACGCAGCATCGCCGCCGTGTGGCTCGCGGTGTGCACCGGAGACTTCTCTTGAACCACGGTGCGCACGACACCTTCGCCTTCCATCGGAGATCCTTCACCGGTGATCGCGATCCAGTGCTGCGAGTCTTTCGCAAACCAGTTGAGAGCGTCGCGACTGAAGCGCTTGCTGCCGCGGTGGCTGAGCAGGATCAGCCCGTCGTCCGGACGTAATACGGGCGGGTAGTTCGCGAATTCGAAGGCCCGGATCGCCCAGGCCTCCAGGCCGACGCTGCGCAAGATGAACTGGCCCGCGAGCGCGCCGTGAAAGCTCGTGCCGGTGCCGACCAGGAAAATCCGCGAGCAGCCGCGAAGACGCGTCGCAGCCCGCGCCCCGGAATCGTCGGCCAGCAGCCTCGTCAGCTCTGCCGGCTGGCTCTCCAGAGTTGCTTTCAGATACGACCCCGGCTCGTGCGGTTGATCGCGCACCGTCATATGGCCGGAGACTCGGCGGCAGCCGGCACCGCCACCCAGCCCGATGGGCGAAGCAGCCCGCGAAGCCAGGCCGATGAGAGGGCGTAGATGGCCATCACGATGATGAAAGCAATTCCGAGCGTAATCATCAGGGGCCGCGGTTCGCTGATGTCGGCGAGGCCGCCCATCCCCCACCCGACGAGCGCCATAGGAGTCAGGGTGATCATCTGGTAAAAGCTCGTCGCCCTGCCTCGGAATTCGTCTGCGACTGACGATTGGATGATCGCCAGGGTCATGCTCATGAACATCGCTTGCGAGCTGCCAACCAAGAAGCCAAAGATGAGCGCATTGGTGGCGCTGGTCGTCGCTCCGAGCAGTGAGAGGGCGACCCCACTGAACACCAGGGAGTAGAGGAACCACAGCGGTTGGTTGCGATGCGCGAACTGGGCGAGCGCCACGCTGCCGATCATCGCGCCGAGGCCGATCGACGTGAGCAGGGCTCCGTAGGTCGAGGTCCCCGCGTTGAGGTCTGCGGCCACGAACATCGGCAGCATCCCCAGGTAAGACATCGTCAGCGTGCAGTGAAGCGCCACCGCCCAAACCGCGACCCATGCCGCACCGCGTGAGCGCAGATGGCGGTACGCGACCTGCAGCCCGAAGCCGGTGTCCTGGCGCCGGCCGCCGCCATGCACCTCGCCGATCGGCAGGCTGAGGGCTGCTGATCCGATATACAGCAGGCTGCAAAACGCCCAGGCCGCAGCGGCTCCGCGGGCGGCCAGAATCGGAGTCGCAAGCAAAGGGCCGAGGAACTGCGCTCCCTGGATGCTCACCTGTGTCATGGAGGTCGCGTTCAGGAGCTCATCCCTCGGGACCAGGCTGGGCGTCAGTGTCGCCCGGACCGTCATCTGGGCGACGAACGAGAGCCCATAGAGCAGAGCCAGGACCATCCACACCGCAAGTGAATCTGCGTGCGCCCAGGTGAGCACGGCAAAGAGACCGGTCACCGCGGCTGACATCAGGCCCGAGACGACATTCAGTGTGCGTCGATCCATGCGGTCGGCGAGTGCGCCCGAAAAGGGAGCAAGGACGATCACGGGCCCCTGCGTGAGAAAGAGTCCGATCCCGACCCAGAACGACGAGTGCGTCATCTGCAGCAGCTGGATGCTGAGGATGAGGACCAGGGTCCAGCGGCCGGCGGAGCCGGCAAGGTTGCTGAACCAGAGCCAGCGATATCGCGGGTAGCGAAATGACCTCAGCACGCTGTTGGATTGTCGCTCGCCGCATCCCTCGCGGGCGCCGGCGCCCTCGTGAGCAAATTCGTCAACCACGACCATGTGGGCCCGATTGGCTGTATCCACGGCCCGGGATCCGACCATCTGGGCCCGAATGGCGAAACCCGTCGGGAGCGTGGGTGGGCCGCGGTGGACTCGAACCACCTACCTCCGCGGTGCCCAGCCTCGAGCGGTCTCCTACTGAGTGTGCGATGCCGCCGAAATGAGCATCGTTATCAGGCTTGAAAGGGCCCTGTCTGTGTCCGACGTTACCTCTCGTCTCGACGACTCTCCGCCAGGATGAGCTTCAGCCACATCTGTGCCTCTCGGTACAGGGCTCGGTTGTTCTCCGGGGTGTAGTAGGCAAGGGCTGCGACAGCCTGCGATAACGCCCATCCACGAGCCCGGTCCCACGTTGCGTCGTCCGTGGGCAACGCCTCGCGGAAGGCATCACGCGCCGCGACTGAATGTAGCTTCCACGCCACCATGACATCGCAGGCTGGATCGCCGACACCCGCGCTTTCCCAATCGATGACACCCGAGATGCGCCCGTCTTTGACAAGCCAGTTACGCGGATCGAGATCGCCATGGTGCCACACCGGGGGGCCTGTCCACGGAGGTGCCGCGAGGGCACGCTCCCACTCTGTCGCAATCGTAGGTTCGCCTCCGAACCTCGCGAGCCAGTGCCGAAACTCCTTATCGCGGTCGGCCAAAGGAATGCCACGACCTCGTGGCGCGTTCGCTGGGTCAACCTTCTGGAGTGCCCTTACGAACGATGCCAGGTCGCGCGCCGCCTGACTTGGATCGATGTCCTCAATCGCCGCCGATTCCCCCTCCACCCACGTATGGATTTCCCAGTACCACGGGTACTCGTCCATGGGTAACCCCTCCGCGACAGCCACCGGAATTTCGAGGGGAAGTTGCGGCGCAAGCCGTGGTAGCCACTTGAGTTCCTTGCTTCCTGGAATCGTGGGGCCTTTATGACGCGGTAGGCGGATGGACAGGTGATCCCCAAGCCGAAAAATCTCATTAACGGTGCCCGCGGGCTCGACTCGCGATAACGGCAGGTCTGCCCATCGAGGGAACTGCTTGACCAAAAGCCGATGCACCAGCTCTTCATCGATGTCGAGTTCGTCGACATGCATCCTGGGCACCGATGCAATCATGGCCGGCTTGTGCAGAACCCAGTTGGGCTCACGAACCACCTACGCGTGATCGAGTTGTGAGAATCGTGTCGTCCAGGCGGCACGGGTGCGCGCGTGGCCCCGAGCAGTGATTCACGCTAACCCTGTGGGATGACACTCACAGTCTGAGTCGGGAAGACCGCAGTGTCACCAGCGTTGCCTATTCCGTCCACCGTCTGCGTGAAGTACCAGCGCACGGTGAACGAGTGGTCGCCGGGGGTCAGCGGATGACTCAGGGCGCGCCAATCGACGAACCAGACGGCTGGACTGCCGGGACGCAATTCGCACGGGATCGTGTCCACGGGGAGCGGCTCGGCGTCGAGCGTGATCGTCGCGACGACCGACGCCTGGAGTTGAGCGCATAGGATTCTCGCCGCGTCGGGATTGGACGGGTCGACCTCAGCCGCATTGCCGACGCGAACGACAATCCATTCCCCGGTGGAAGCCTGCCAACCTGGCCGGAGCGGAGTCACCCAGCAGATGTGGGCACCGCTCGTGTCAGGCGCACCCGCGACACAACTTGGAAGCGACGGCCCGAGCGGTGTCAGGTCGCTGGGAGAGGAAGCGAACGCGATCTGGCTGCTCACGATGATCGGGAGCACTCCGGTGAAGACTGCAGTAAGCCTGGAGAACGGGGGAAACCCCATTTCTTTCCTTCCTCTGGCCGCGCGGCCGAGAACAGCGCTGCCGCCTGATCGCCGTGATAGTAGTCCGCTAAAAGGCGGGATTCAATAGCACGCGGCCCGCCTGCCGGGGCCCCCTGGTCAGAACCGCGGCACAAACCACCGGCTGTCGTTTTGATCCCGTGGTTTCGCATACTGAGGCATCCCTACGCTGAAGGCGACCGAAGCCTCGACTTTCATCGCGGCGCTGCTGCGCAAGAGCGGTTCACCCCTGAGGCACGCCCAAATCGTGGCCGGTCACCTGGTCGAGAACAGCCGCCTTGGAATTCATTCGCACGGGCTCATCAGGGTGCCGCAGTACTTGAAGGAGATACGCAGCGGCGAGACCGACCCTCGCGCGCGACCAAAACAAACGCGCACACGCGGTGCTGTGTCCTGGGTCACGGGCAACACCGGCTTCGGACCGGTCGGCGGCCTCTACGCCGGCCGCCGGGCAGTGGCGGCGGCGCGAAAGCATGGCGTGGGGCTCGTCATCGCGACGGAGCTCG
>VBJE01000095.1 GCA_005879675.1 Chloroflexota bacterium | reverse complement strand
GCACCATCCTGACCATCAACGGCGGCACCCGCCAGCCGAAGGTGAACCACTTCAACGACGTCGTCACGATCCGGTCGGCCGGCGGCGACACCACGTTCAACGGCGGCCAGGGCAACGTACGGATTCTCGTCAACTACACGATCACCAAGGACCAGACCTTCCTCAACGGGATCAACGGGCGGCTGACCCTGATCGGCGCCGACGGCAGCAACCGCTACGACATCGGGCTGTCGGGCAAGCACTCCCTGACCGGCCCGGACGAGACCGTGATCGACGTCCAGAACCCCAAGAGCGGAGTGGGCAACGTCAACCAGCTGAACCTTTACGGCAGCGCCAACCCCGTCTTCTTCCTGCTGCGCGCCAACCAGAACCTCGGCAAGGGGACCGTGGCCGCGTTCCAGGAGGACGCCAACCGCAAGCCGATCCTCAACGGCGTCATCGACCGCGTGCTGTACGACCGCGGCATCAACGGCGGGCTCACGATCTACGGCCAGGACGGCGGCAACACCTTCGTGCTCGACGACAACCTGGCGCCGACGACGATCTTCGGCGGCAACGGTGACAACACTTTCCAGATCGGCCAGGTGTTCAAGTCCCCGCGCGATGGCAGCAACCCGAACCTCGGCCTGCCGAACCCGAACGACTGGCTGCAGACGACCCAGGTCACGCAGGGCTTCCTGAGCAACGGCATCAGTCAGCCGACCACCCTTTACGGCGGCGACGGCGACGACAGCTTCACCGTCTACCACAACCTGGCCGAGCTCTGGCTGTACGGCCAGGCCGGCAACAACACGTTCACCATCAGGTCCTTCGTCCGCGTCAACCCGAAGGACCCGAAGGCGCCGGTCACCAACATCAACGGCGGCAGCGGGAACAGCTTCATCAGCTACACCGTCGACGCCCCGGTCCGGATCGACGGCGGCGAAGGTTTCGCCACCCTCGTCGTGCTCGGCACCGACTACGGCGACGACTACTACATCACCGACAAAGGCATCTTCGGCGCGGGTCTGTTCGTGACCTTCACGCGCGTTCAACGCGTAGTGGTCGACGGCCAGGCGGGCAACGACCGCTTCTACGTCCAGAGCACGAGCGCGGGCGTGGAGCTGGTGCTGGTAGGCAGCCGCGGCAGCGACACGTTCAACGTGGGCGGCGGCAACGGCGGCAAGCCGATCACCGTGGTCAGCAACAGCCTGTCAGGGCACAGCGGGCTCATCGCGACCCTGATCACGAGCGCCGACAACGCCTGGAAGAACCTGCAGGCGCCGTGGGTGTCGGCTCACGTCTACGACAGCGAGGCCCCGGGCGTGAAGATCACGCAGACGGCACCGCTGCGCGTGTTCGGCTCCTCGGCGCCCAGCGGCGCCAACCTGACGGTCGACCGCTACACGATCGTGCTCACGCAGCGTCCGACCCAGAACGTGATCGTCACCGCCGCGGCCACGCCGCTCAACGAGCGCCTGCTGCGAGCCGGCGCCAAGCCTCTGCTGCTGTGCACGACGCCAGACAACGGCACGCAGACCTGCCAGGAAGGCGGAACGACTGTCCTCTTCACTCCGGCCAACTGGTTCCGCCCGCAGGAAGTCCAGGTCAAGAAGAGGGACGACACGGTCTCCCAGGGCAACCACTTCATGGACATCGTCCACACGGTCCAGGAGGCGGTCGGCGGCAACGGCGGCCTTCCGTACGACAACCTGCCGGTCGAAGGCGTGAGCGTCGAGGTGATCGACCCGAACACCGCGTCGGTGGTGCTGACCCCATACGACACCGACCCGATCAACGGTGGCGTCCAGAACGAGCTGCTCGTGGCCGAGAACCCGCAGGGCGACCTGCCGAAGACCGACGCGTACGCGGTCGTCCTGAGCAAGGCGCCCGCCGTGAACAAGAGCGTGGTCGTCGAGGCCAGGGCCGACGCCGGGTCGCAGATCTGCGTCGGGGCCTGCGACTTCAACACGAACACGGGTTGGGGCTCGACGGTCGACCTGACCTTCACGTCGGGCAACTACAACACCGTCCAGTTCGTGATGATCCGGGCCGTCAACAACGGCCAGCCGCAGGGCATCCACTTCTCGAGGATCACGAACAAGATCACGACTCCGAGCGGCGACTTCCTCGGCCTGACGGCCGATGACGTCGCGGCCGGCCTGGCAGCGGCGATCAACGGCGATCCGGCCGGCCGCTTCAGGGCGTGCGCCGGGTCGTTCGACCCCGACGGCACCTGCCAGGCGGGCGGATCGGTGCTCCGCATCACCGGCCCGGCGTTCACCGCGGTCGCGACCGCTGGCGCGTCCGGCACCGTCACGATCGACCAGGTCTCGGTCAAGGCGTTCCTGAGCGACAACAACCTCACCGCCACGGTCGACGACTCCGCCGGTGCGGTCGCGCAGGGCGATACCTGGACCATCACTCTCGACGGGACTCCTTACAGCGTCAAGGCGAAGAACGACGACGACGCGGTCGGCGTGGCGAG
Organism: Chloroflexota bacterium; assembly: GCA_005879675.1. Taxonomy (GTDB): domain Bacteria; phylum Chloroflexota; class Dormibacteria; order Dormibacterales; family Dormibacteraceae; genus 40CM-4-65-16. Next base: position 13,845 of record VBJE01000095.1, on the reverse strand, counting down.
CGACCTCGCCAACCTCGTCAACGGCAGCGGAGTCTTCCAGGCCACCGCCACCGGCAACACGTTCACGGTCTCGAAGGTCGGTGGCGAACCGTTCGCCGCGACCCTCGCGTCGACCAACTCCAACGCCAGCCCGACCGTGAGTGGCACCCCCGCGAGCAACGTCGTCGTCGACAACGAGCTGCCGGCCGACTGGTACGCCACCCTGGCCTACGACGTCACGCTCAATTCCACAGTGCCTTCAGGCGAGGCCTGGTCGGTCAGGTTGAACCGCACACACGACCCGAACACCGGGGTGACGTACACCTGGATCGCGGGCCGGCATTCCTTCACGAACCTGAGCCCCTTCGACGTCAAGGTCACGGACGCCAACACGCCCGGCGTGCTGGTGCTGCAGCCCACCGGCTCGACCAGCGTGATCGAGCCCACGACGACCGTGATCCTGGGCGACGGCTCGATCCGGCCCGTCAACCACCAGCCCGTGGGTTGCCCGCTGCCGGGCTCGCCGCTCACAAGCGCGCTGACGCTGACCTGCTTCGGGGGCGACTTCGGCACGTCAGAGGTCAACGGGGTGAAGTACCACGCCACGTTCGGCACCGCCCAGGACCTCGACGCCGCGAACTGGGGCGTTGCCGGCAACTCCGACATCGTCAACTCGACCAGCGTCGCCCACCTGACGGTCCACGGCACGGGCACCGGCAACGCCGACTACTACAAGTTCACGATCACTTGCCGGGAGCTTGCGGACGACACCTGCGCGAGCAAGACCCCGATTCACGCCACCTTCGGCATGACCCATGGCTTCCAGTTCGGCGACTCCGTGATCTGGGCGAGCAAGCTGCGCCTCTACGACAAGGACCACAACCTGCTTGCCCAGGGCCCGGGCTTCTCCAACCCGTTCGACACGAGTCTCGGCACCGGGCGCAGCAGCTGGCTCAACGACTACCTGTCCTACACGTTCAACAACCCAGGGGACTACTTCCTCGTGGTCGCGGGCTGGCTGTTCACGACCACGGTGCCCACCGGCGCGCACTATGACCTGCAGGTCTCGATCCCGAACCACCCCGTCGCCAACCTGATCTTCGCGCCGATCGCCGTGCCCAAGAACGGCCAGTCGGACCAGCTGATCGACGGGCCCGTCGACAACGCGGGCAATCCCGACGGCACCAACTTCTACGACTTCTTCAACTCGGTCGTGGGCAACTCGGCGTACGGCGGCGCAATCAACTGGCAGACGCCTTACGCGACCATCACAGGCTCGGGCGATGGGTCATTCGACGTCTACTCCTTCACCGTTTCGCAGGCCATGCTCGAGCCGCAGGCGATCACCGGCGACCGGACCGGCACCGTCGAGGCGCAGGGCACCTTCTTCAAGAGCGCCACCCTCAAGCTCGACGGCAAGGTCTCGGACGGCGATGTGTGGCACCTCGGCGTCCGCAACCACGACTACACGTTCCACGCCCAAAGCGGGGATACCCTGAGCTCAGTCGCCAACGGCCTCGGCGGTGCGCTGCCCGCGCCGTTCAGCTTCACGGTGAGCAACGTCGGCGGCACCTTCCTCACGATCGACAACCCCAACGGCTTCCAGCTGGCCGGCCTGCACTTCAACGGCGTGGCTCAGCTGGCGAAAGACGCCGCGACGATCACGCGGTCGACCGAGGTCTTGCAGGCCGACGGCACCACGCCGGTGACTTTCAGCGCGGCGGACGTGACGCTCACGGGCTCGGTGGCGGTAGGCGAGACCTGGAAGCTCACCGTCGGCGGCAACGCCCAGCAGTACCAGGCGCAGCAGGGTGACCAGCTGACCGACGTGGCCTCGGCGCTCGCGACGGCGTTCGGACTGACCACCTTGACGAGCACCATTTCGTTCACCTCTCTGAGCGCGGCCACGATCGAGTTCTCGGTCTCGGGCATCTCGCCCACCGGAGGCGTCACAGTGGCCGGCACGCCGGCCCAGTCGATGGCGTCCTCGATCTACTGGACGGATGTGAACGTCGCCTTCCCGGCGACGCTGCGCCCGGGAGAGCAGTGGTCGGTCAAGCTGCTCGGACCGGCCTCGACAAGCGCGACGCACACGGTCACCGGCGTCGACACGGCGGACTCGGTCGCGGCCGCGCTGGTGACAGCGTTCGGCTCTGGCACCGGGTACACCATCGGCGCGAGCAACGGCGTCCTGGACATCAGCCGCGCAGCTCCCTTCCAGTCGCTCGTGACCGTCAATCCGTCGGGCAGCGGCGCCGCGGGCAGCGCGCACTCCCACACCGTGGCGTTCACCCCGCAGGGTGAGGCCGGGACCTGGAATCTGAGCCTTGCCGACGCCACGAGCAGCGCCGCGATCGGCTCGCAGACCTTCCACGACGACGGGACGAGCACCGCGGCCGACGTCGCGGCCGGCCTGGCCGGCGTCGGCGGCGTGAAGGTGACGGACTACGGCGACGGCACGCTGCTGCTCACCCGGCTGACGGGCGGCGACTTCACGGCCACCGTGACGCTCACCCCGGACGTGCAGCTGTCGAGCGCCGCCACGAACGCGTGGACCATCACGATCCCGACGCCCGCATCCGGCGATACCTTCACCCTCCACATCGATGGCCACGACTACGCGAGCACCGCCTCGAGCACAACGGCCGCGCAGGCCGCGGCTGAGATCGCCGGGCTGGCCAACGCCAACGCGGACCTGGTGGCGAGCGCGAGCGGCGCCGTGATCACGGTCATCGCCACCGTCTCCGGCGTCTCGGCGCCGACGCTGTCGAAGACCAACGGGACCACGACGACGGCGATCAGCGGCGCGGTTGCCTCGGTGGCGGCAAGCCTGCTGACCGTCAACACGCCGGTCGTCGCCGGCGAAGCCTGGAACGTCACGTTGACGCCCTCGATCGGCGCGGCGATCCCGGTGTCGTTCACCGCGACGGACACGCTCGCCGACGACGTGGCCGCAGGCCTCGTGACGGCCCTGGGCGGCCATTCGTTCACGGCGCTGCAGCAGGGCGCGAGCGTCGGCCTGCTGACCAAGGGCGACACCGTGACCACGTCCGTGACGGCGGCGACGCCGGTGCCGGTCGCAGGCACCGCGACCACCAACTCGGAGACGCTGACGGGCCCCGCAAACCAGAACGACATCTGGACCCTGAGCTTCGACGTCCACAGCGTCGCCTACACGATCCCGGCCGGCACGACCGACATGGTCGTCCTCGCGTCGGCGATCAGCGGGGCAGTCACGGCGGTCAGTGGCTACACGGTGTTTGCGTCCGCGTCGACGATCTACGTGACCAACATCGCGGGTGGCGCTTTCAGCATCGGAATCGACGTCGCCCGCGATCCCAACGCCGACCAGGCCACCGTCAGCGGTACGCCGTACCTGCGCTGGACTCAGAGCGTCACCCTCGTGCCCGCGGGCACGGCCCAGGTCCAGAAGAACGACACGTGGACCGTTCCCGTGAGCGACGGCACGCAGACGGTGAACGCCACCACCATGGCGACGTCGTCGAGCCAGACGCTCGCCTCCATCGTCCAAGCGCTGGTCGGGCAGCTGGGCGCGTTCAGCGCCTCGAAGAGCGCGAGCGGCGACATCGTCGTCAAGTCGGCCGACGGCAGGCCGCTCACGATCGGGTCCGTCACCCAGGACCGGCCGAAGGCGATGGTGTTCGACGAGACCGACCCAACGACGTCGACGGCGGACTCCCGCACGCACCACTACAAGTCCGTGTTCACGCTGGCCGGCGACAGCCAGACCGGCGGCTGGTCGGCGGGCGAGGTGTGGACCGTGACGATCGACGGCACCAAGTACAGCTACACCGTGCCTTCGACCACGGCGATCGCCGACCGCACGCTGGCGACGATCGCAGCCGGCCTCGTCGCGGCGATCAACTCGCAGACGACAGACCCGATCACAGCGTCGGTGCCCACCGGCAGCGCCACGATCACGATCGCTGACAACGACCTGGCCACGGGTGGCACCGACCCGTTCGTCGACAACATATCTCGTGGCGGCGGGAAGGTCACCGGCGCCTTCAACGCGGCCGGCGTGCCCAACGCCTCCGGCAGCGAGCAGGTCTCGGTGGTGCCTCCGCAGTTCCAGTGGCTGATCGACCTGTTCCCGTTCTTCCGCTTCTTCTTCGCCACCGACACCCTCGGCTTCACGTCAGTGCCGGTGATCGAGTTGCTCAGCGGCAACACGGTGCTCGCCACCAGCTCCTGCACCGCGTCGAGCGCGAGCCCGACAGGCCGGCTCTGCACGCAGGATGGAAACGGGCCGGTGACCAACGACCCGTTGATCACCTACACGTTTGGGGTCGCCGGCACGTACAAGATCAGGCTCGGCTCGGTCCGGACCTGGAACGAATTCACCGACAACCTCCACGTCTTCAACACGTTCCGCACCAACTCGACCGACCCCGCTCCAATCGCGGCAGGCCTGGCCTACACGCTGTACGTCTCGCTTCAGCGCCACCCGACCAACCCGAACCAGATCTCGCTCGACAAGCGGACCATCCAGATCATCTCCGGGCCGGGCGCGGGCCAGACGTCGACGATCGTCCACTACGATCCCGAGGAGGGGAAGTTCACCCTCGACCCGCTGCACCCGTGGACGTTCAAGGCGGGCGACGACCTGACTCAGGTCAAGTACGAGATCAGCGAATCCGTCGCGGACGCCGCGGCGGATGCCCAGCTCACCTACACGCCTTCGACCGACCGGTACGGCGTCGTGCTCACCAGCCAGCCGCAGCAGGACGTCGTGGTCAACGTCGTTCCTCAGGCGACGCCGACGTACGACTCGTCGCAGGCGTTCAATGCCAGCGCCAACTTCGGCATCAACAACGACGTCCAGGTCCGCGTGAGGACGCCGCAGGCGACGTTCCTGTTCGCGGGCGTCCCGGCGCAAAACGAGACCTGGAGCATCCTGCTCGACGACAAGGCGTACAGCCACGTGGTCGGCCAGAACGAGAGCCTGGCAAGCGTGGTCACCGCCATCGCGACCGAGGTGAACAAGGACAGCTCCTACCACGCAAGCGTCAGCGCGACCAGCCCGTACTCGATGACGATCGTCTCAGCGTCGAGCCCCCAGAAGCCGTTCTACTCCGGATTCCAGATCACGCCCGATACCGCCGGCACGGCGACGGTCACTGGCGGCGGCGGCACCGTGAAGGTCACGCTTGCCGACACGCCGGCGGTCAACGAGGTCTGGACGCTGACCGTAGACGGGAGCACCTACCCGTACACGGTCAAGGCGAGCGACACCCTGGCCACCATCGGCGCGGCCCTGGCGCTGCTGCCCCCGTCGGGTACATACGCGTCGGCCTTCGACTCGACGGCCAAGTCGATCACGATCAGCCGCAGGGACAGGCGCCAGGTCACGGCCTCGCTCGCGATCTCGACCCAGGGGGCGACAGCCTCGACCGTCGCCGCACCGCAGGTCATGGTCGGGTTGGGCGGCGCTCCGGCGATGGGCGAGGTCTGGACCCTCACCCTGGACGGCACGGCGCACTCGTACACCGCCGCGTTCCGCGACGACCTCGCCACCATCGCGAGCAAGCTCGCGACCGGCATCGACCTGACGAGGTACGACGTCGTCGTCCAGGGCCGGACCATCACCCTGGACCGCGTGGACGGCTCGGCGCCCGTTGCGGCGGTGGCCATCTCGGTAGACAGCAAGGGCGGCGCCGGGGTCTCGCCGCAGCTGGTGTTCACCTCCACGACGTGGAGCGCCGAGCAGTACGTCACCGTGCAGGCGGTGCCGAACAACCTCGTCGACGGGCACGACGCGCTGGTCTTCCCGCCGATGGACAACCGCGTGAGCCAGATTCGCGGGCCGGTCACCATCGACGGCGGCATCGGCCCCAACCCGGAGCCGTTCTTGAACAACCCGCTGATGATGCCCGGCGAGACGAACCTGCCGATCCCGGACGGCACGGCCGGAACGGTGAGCACCAGCGGACTGGCGTCGATCATCGACCTCTTCGCCACCCACGTGAGCGCCCAGCACGGTGAGCGGCCGGGCTTTGACCCGCGGATGAACGACTCGACGTTCTCGCTGCAACTGCTCAACGGGCCGGCCGCCGGAAACGCGATCGACGTCAGCGCGGTGGCGAAGGACATCCTGTCGTTTGCCAACAGCACGGCGTTCAAGGTCGGGCTCCTCCGCAACGGCAGCGCCGCCAACCTGCAGAACGGCGTCCAGTTCATCGGCACGCCCGACCCGTCGAGCCTGCCGACGGTCGACTGGTCCTCGGCGATGGTGGCCCTGAGCGGCCTGGCTGCTTATGGCGAAACCTGGACGTTGACCCTCGACGGCGTCGCCCACAGCGTCAACGTCACCGATCCCAACGGTGACGTGGCCTCGCACATCGCCCAGCTGCTGACGAACCAGATCGCTGCCAGCTCGGCGAACTACGACATAGAGCGCAGGACAGGGCTCCTGGGCGACGCGCGGATCCTGATCAAGCGCCGGCTCGACGGCCAGCCGTTCCGCGTGACCTTCTCGAGCTCGAGCGGTTCCGAGGGCAGAGCCGTGATCTCCGGCTCGCCCACCACGCTCCCGACCACGGCCGCCGCCGATGCGAGGCTCTGGACGATGGGCGCGTATCGCTTCTTGAACGGCCCGGTGGCGACAGACCTGTGGACCCTTCAGGTCGGCGGCGTCACGTCGACATACCGTGTTGTGCAGGGCGACGATGTCTCGGTCCTGACGAGAAAGCTGGGCCAGGGCCTGACCTCTGATTACGGTGCCCTGGTATCGGGCAGCCAGGTGACGCTCAAGACCGCGTGGCCGACACAGCCCAACAACGGCGTCGAGTACGCGCTGCAACCCGTCAACCTGAACACGCGCGTCGACGAGTCGACCGCCGTCGACACCCTCAACGTGCTCAACACCGGCAGCCCCGCCAACGACACCGGCGTCCTGACCGAGGGCACGCTCACCGGCCTCGGCATGGGCGGCGACACGGTGATCGACGGCCAGACGGTGCCGGGCGGCATCACCTACCGCAACCTCGAGGCCCTGAACGTCAACCTCGGCAGTGGCAACCAGTTGTTCACGGTCAAGAGCACCCACGACGGGACGACCGGAAACGGAGCCAACACCTTCCATGTCGTCACCATCAACGGGCACACCACGATCGGCACAGGCAGCAATGCCCTGGACGTCGTCAACGTCGGCGATGCCGGCCTGATCGACCGCGTCGGCGCGCTTCTCACGATCGACACCGGGTCTGCCGGCGCCGGGACCGGCACCGTCAACGTCGACAACTCAGCCGAGACCCGACCCACTCAGGCGACGCTCACCGGCTCGACGCTGACCGGGCTCAACATGCCGACCCTGGCGGCGGAGCAGACCATCCACGTGCGCGGCGGCGGCGGCTTCTATCGGCTGGACTCGGCCGACCTGGAAGCGCTCAACGGCGGACCCGTGACCCTGGGCTACGACATGACCGCGTCCCAGCTCGAGGCCGCGCTCGAGGCCGCGTTCCACTTCGGCGCGGGCGGGATCGAGGTCACCGAGTCGCGCACGAGCTCCGACGTCACCTACAACGTGAGCTTCATCGGCACGCACGCCGGCGGCCACTTCGACCAGCTTCGCTGGATCCGGACGTGGAGGATGACGGCGATCAACCCGGACGCGGGCGGCGCCTACCAGCTCACAGTCGCCGGTCGCGGCACCGTGGCGCTGAACACGGGCGACAGCGCCGCCACGGTGCAGGCCGTCCTGGCCCAGCTCTATGGCCTCGGCGGCATCAGCGTCGTCAAGGCGTCCGCCGGCGTCTACGACGTGACCTTCAGCGGACCCAGCCTGGTGCTGGACCTCGGCCAGGTCCAGGGCGCCGCCGCCGTGCCGGCGACGCAACTGCAGCCAAGCCTCGACGGGTCGGCGCGCGTGGATACCGGCACGGTGCGCGACGGCACGACGTCGCCCAGGCACAACACCGTCCAGAGCATCACGGTCAACGCGACCGGCGGCACCTACGTCCTGCACTTCGTGCTGCCCAACGGCAGCGGCGTGCTGCAGGACATCTCGACCGGGCCGATCGCCTACAACGCGTCAGCCGCCGACCTGCTGTCCGCGCTCGACGCGATCATGAACCCGAACAACGCCAACCCGAACCTGCCGTTCACCTTCAACGTCGGTGTCGAGCAGCACGGCGGCGTCTACTACATCACCTACCTCGGCCAGGACCAGCTCGGCTCGATCGGTTACATCGACACCAGGACCCTGAATGGAACGGCGTCGGTGGCGACGCGACTGAACGGAATCGACTACCACGGCGTCGGCACGTTGAACGTCACGCTCGGGTCGGGCACGGACGTGTTCAACGTCCAGGGCACGTCGGCGGTGACCAACATCACCACGGGCGCGGGCGACGACCGCCTCTACGTCTCATCCAGCGCGAACGTGGCGATCGGGCAGCGGCCAGACTTCCTGCCCGGCACGCTCGCCAACATCGCCGGCACGCTGAACCTCGACGCCGGCCCCGGCCGCCACACCCTGATGATCAGCGATGAGGCCTCGAGCCAGGGCGTCACCAACGCGCTGATCACCAAGGTCCAGACCATCGCCGCCGCGATCGATCACAACGTGGCGGCCAACGGGCAGATCTTCATGCTCGGGTTTGCCCTGGCCGGTATTTCCTACGGCACCGAAGGCAACTTCGCGGATGGGATCACGCTCTGGACCGGCTCCGGGAACGACGGCGTGACCGTGAACGGGACGCACGCCACCGCCGGGGTGAACGAGATCACGACCCTGAACACCGGTCTTGGCAGCGACAGGATCAACGTCAACCTGGTCCGCGGCCAGGACGGCGCCTTCGTCCTCAACACCCAGGGCCCGTACTACAACGTCCTGCCGGTCGGGCCGATCGTCACCGGCGACTACAACACCGCCGCCGACGTGGTGGGCCTGACCGTCAACGGCGGCATCCAGGCGAACGGCCTGACCAACGCGCAGTTCATCGTCAACCCGGTGCTCGGCCTGGTGGGCCTGACCTACCTGCCGTCCGCCGGCGCCGCCGCGGTCGTGTCGATCCGGCGGACCACGGTCGAGGAGTCGGCTCTCGACCCGTCGGGCGTCGTGGCTCTGACGACGACCATCCAGCCCGGCGACGCGGTGAGCGCCACGGTCAACGGTGTTGCGGCCTCCAACCTCGTCGTCAACGGCCCGAGCTCGATCTCCGTCACGGGCCCCGCGGGAGCCCTGGTCCTGGTGTACATCGTGCACACGAGCTACCTGCCGTTCACCATCCCGGCGGGCGGCCTGCTTGGGGTCAGCGGGGGCGCAGGCGACAGCGACACGGTCAACGCGCAGGGCTCGTCGCTGCCGCTGGTGATCTTCGGCGGCGAAGGCCACAACGCCATCAACGGCGGCACCGGCGGCGACATCATCGTCGGCCACCGCGGCCGCGTCCTTTACGGTGCGGCCACCGAGGCGCTGGCCACCACGGTGCTCGGTCACGGCGGTCCGGGCGACAGGACCGACGGCGTGCTTCGGCCGCTGGCCCAGATCGCGAGCATCGACCCGACGGTGGGCGGCGACAACTCGATCACCGAAGGCAGCGGCGACGCCTTCATCATCGGCGGGTCGGCCAACGACACGATCACCGCGGGCAACGGCAACGACGCGGTGATGGGCGCGAACGGCCGGTTCGACTTCGTGCCCGCGCTCATCGGGCCTTCGGTCCTCGCCGGCATCATCTCGACCTTCCAGAGCTACGCCGGCAGCAATTCGATCACGCTCGGCAACGGCAACGACGTCGTCATCGGCGGCACGGGCAACGACCTCATCCACGTGGGTTCGGGCAAGGACGCCGTGTTCGGCGACAACGCGCGCCTCACCTACCAGGGCGGCGTGCTCAGCCAGCTCACCTCCATCTTCGACAACATGGGCGGCAACGACACCATCTACGGCGGCAGCGGCCCCGACCTCCTGATCGGTGGTCCCGGCAACAACGCAATCGACGGCGGCGCCGGCGTGGACACGATCGTCGCCGACGACGCCCAGCTCGACCTGGTTGCGGGCGCGGCGCTCAACCCGCGGTTCCGCGCCCTCGCCGGGACGCTGATCTACGACCTGAGCACGGCCGCGGACAAAGTCACGCCTGCCTGGCAGCCCGACCCGACGTGGGGCGCGAACGCTCCGTGGTGGGCTTACTTCAGGCTGACGCTGCTCGACCTCGCGGTCCCCGCCGGCATGGGCTACTACGGCAACAACTACATCGCCGGCGGCCCGGGCCTGAAGCAAATCTTCGGCGGCCTGGGCAACGACGTGATCCAGGGCCACTCGTCGATCGACTTCAGGCCTGCATTCACGCAGCGCGGCGCGCAGCCCCAGGCGGCGGTCGGGCTGCCGTGCGTCTCAGACACGGTGGGCTACGGCAACTGGGCTTTCGCGCAGCTGGTCGGCGCCTGCCGTGACAGCGGCAACAACCTCTGGCTGAGTCCGTCGAAGGGCGACCTGGCTGGCCCCGGCACCGACGGCAGCGCCTACATCGAGGGCGGCGGCGGCAACAATGTGATCTTCGGCGACTACGGCCAGGGCGACATCGTGGGTGGCAACTCGGACCTGTTTGGCCAGTCCACGCGGGCGCAGCGCTCGAGCGGCTCGAACCTGATCTTCGGTGGTGACGGCCTTCGCGCCGGCCGCGAGGACGCCGGCGACATCTCCGCCAACGGCCACGCCCACAACTCCGACGTGATCGTGGCCAACAACGGCGACATCTTCCGCCTGGTCGGCGTCAACGGCGTCTACGGGCAGAACGGCGCGGGCATGGCGCCGATGTCGAACGGCTTCCTGACCTTCAGCTACGACTACTACGGCTATACCACCGCGACCGAGCGCATCGTCCCGCGCGCCGTGCGGCTGATCGACTACACGGCGGGCGGGCCCGACCTCGCGGGCCAGGCCGGACCGCTCGTCGCGGGCGACATCGGCCTCGCGAGCGAGATCCACGCCGAAGGCGGCGACGACTTCATCTATGGCGGCGGTGGCAACGACATCCTGTTCGGCGATGGCCAGAACGACACCATGGTCGGCGGCTACGGCAACGACTGGATGTCCGGCGGCGCCGGCGACGACGGCATGCTCGGCGACGACGGCCGCCTACTGACGAGCCGCGACGGCCTGACCGAGCCTCTGTACGGGATCACCACCGCGACCACGCAGACCCTGATCTCGAGCGGCGGCAACTTGCAGCAGGCGCTCATCAACGTGAACGGCGAGCTGCTGTACACGGCGGTGCTCGTGCCGGACAACCTCGACCCGCAGCACCGGCAGCCCTTCACGCTCATGCCGCGGCCGCTGTTCGCCAGCGACGTCATGTACGGCGGCCTGGGCAGCGACATGATGCACGGCGGCTCGGGCGAGGACGCCATGTCGGGCGCCGAGGCGCCGATCCTGTCATTCACCAACAACTACAATTCCGCCGGCACGCAGCTGAACAGAGCGCCCCTCGAGAGCGACTTCGCGCATCCGTTCAACCCCGGCAACGTGCTCGGCTACAACCCGACCACGACCAAGTTCGCCCTGTACGACGCCAAGGACCCGCTGCGCAAGATCCTGCTCAGCGCCAACGGCTCCCTGTCCAAGACCGGCAGCGGCAACAACTGGCTGCTGAACTTCGACGCCACCGAGGGCCCGCTCGACACCCAGTGGATCCAGGGCCAGACCAAGTACGCCGCCGTGCCCACCGACGGCAACGACGCGCTGTTCGGCGACCTCGGCCACGACTGGTTGGTCGGGGGCACCGGCCGCGACCGCATGTACGGCGGCTGGGGCGACGACCTGATCAACGAGGACGACAACCTGGACACCCACGGCGGGCTGAACGACCAGCCGGATACGAACCCGTCGTACGAGGACCTTGGTTACGGCGGTGCCGGCCGCGACGTGCTCATCGCCAACACCGGCGGCGACCGCCTCATCGACTGGGTCGGCGAGTTCAACAGCTACCTGGTGCCGTTCACGGCGTTCGGCATGAACGTGATCAGCGACCAGCTGCAGCCAGGGCTGCCCGTCTTCCTCTACGGGCTCTCGAAGAGCGACGGCGCCGACCAGACGCTCGCCGCCCGCTACAGCAGCGACCCGGCGCGGAACGGAGAGCCCTTCGGCGAGCTCGGCCTCGTCCTCCAGCAGGACGCCGCGTACAACGACCAGCGCGGCAGCCCGCGCGACCCGCAGGCTGGCAACCTGAAGGGCACCCGGGACGTGCTGCGTACCTCAGGCACCCAGGTCATCAACTCGCCGGGCACGTGCTGTGACCCGCCGGTCGGGGGCCCGACGACGCCGAAGAGCGCCTCGGCGCCGGCGACCGTGAACAACACGCAACAGTCCGCGGTGCCGGCGGTGATCTCCGGTCCGAGCGGCACGCCGGCCACCTACACGGTCTCCGACGGCGCGACGGCGGTCGGCGGGGCGGGCACCGTCGGGGATGACGGCCAGCTGCCGGCGGTCCTCGACCTTTCCGGCCTGGCTGACAGCGTGCTCACGGTGACACTCACCACGGACGACGGCACCGCCTGGGTGGCGACGTTGGTCAAGAACACCGTCCCACCGGGAGCGCCATGTCTCTCGTCGCTCGCCTACGTCGGCCTGAGCCGGATCGGCGCCGCGACCTTCACCGTCACCGGCGAGCCTGGGGCATCCGCTTATCTCGCAGTGTTCGACGGCACGTCGTGGGCGGACACGATCGGAACCCTGGATGCAAACGGGACCGTCTCGCTCGCGCTCGACCTGTCGCGGCTTGCCGACGGCACGCTCACCGCAACGGTCTCGCTGATGAACGCCGCTGGGAACGTGAGCTCGAGCAGCCTGACCCTGGTCAAGGACACCGCTGCTCCCTCGGCGCCCGCGGTCACGCTGCCGAGGTTCGTGAACCTGGTGAACCGCGGCAGCGTGCCGCTGCTCGTCACGGGCGAGGCCGGCGCCATCGCCACTGTCAGCGCCACCGACGGCATCACCACGGTCACCGGCAGCGAACTGATCGGGCTCGGCGGCACGGTGACCGTCGGCCTCAACCTGAGCGGGCTGCGAGACGGCACCATCACCGCCACCGCATACCAGACCGACCTTGCGGGCAACGCCGGCGTGGCGGGCCAGACGGCGAGCGACGTCAAGAACACTGTCGCGCCGTCGGGGACCTTCACGATCAACGCCGGGGGCCCGGTGATCAACGGCCAGGTCGCGACTACTAACCCAGCGCTCAGCCTGAAGCTCTCGTTCACCGACTCCACCGGCCTGCTGGCGATGGCTTTCTCCACGGACGGAGGCGCGACGTTCGGAGCTGCCGCCGCCTACGCTGCTTCGGCGACGGTCAACGTCACCGGTGCGGACGGGCTGTACACGATCGGCGTCCAGGTGATCGACAGCGTCGGCAACCCGGCCGTGATCACCCGGCAGGTGCGCATCGACCGCGCCGGCCCGTCGATCTCCTACACGATCACCCCGCCCACCAACAACGGCTCGTATGACGTTGGCCAGGTCGTGAGCTTGAACTTCAGCGGCACCGACGTCGACAACCTCGCGTCGATCGGCGCGGTGCTGGACAACTCCGCGATCACGAGCGGCTCGTCGTTCAACACCGAGACGCTCACGGCGGGAACCCACACCATCACCCTCTCGGCTCGGGACGTGCTCGGCAACTCGACGACGACGACGGTCACGTTCCAGCTGCACGCGACGGTCAGCGGCCTGGCCACGGCCGTGAACGACGGGGTCAAGAGTGGCAAGGTCACTTCCAGCGTTACGTCTTCGAAGCTGTTGACCCTGCTCAGCCTCGCCCAGAACGCACTCAACGCCGGCAACGTCACCCAGGCCAAGACCTATCTCAACTCGTTCGTCTCCGTGTGCCAGCAGCAGAGCGG
>VBJE01000343.1 GCA_005879675.1 Chloroflexota bacterium | reverse complement strand
AGGACTCATCGCTGTTCGTTTACGGCGGGATCGGGCTCAGGTCGGACGCAGGCCCGGGGGCGCTCGGTTTGCCACTCGGCGACGCCTGGTCGTTCAAGAACGGTTTGTGGAGTGGGCTCCAAGCGACTGGGCCGTCGACGGCGGCCAATGGAAACGCGTTCTGGGATCAGAAGACGGGCAGGGCAATCATCGCCTTCGGCATCAAGTGCCCCAACCCGATCAACGAGGTCTGGGCGTGGGATGGCACAAGGTGGTCGCAGCAGGCGCGGGCCGCCGTCCCTGCGCGGTGGGCAGCTTCGTCCGCTCAAGACGATCAGGGCAACGTGCTGCTGTTTGGCGGGTCAGACGAGGCGGGCTGCTAGGCGGAAGATCGCCCGATTCGACGTGTTTGGGTCCAAAAACGCCAAACGGAGCGGTCAGGACGCGACGAAGAGCGTGTTCCAGGCCGCCTCGACCAGCTCCGGTGTCAGCTGCGGCCGCACACCGCGCGCCGACGAGACGTCCACCAGTCTCTCCAGAAGGTCGCGTGGGTGGTTGCCACGAAGCGGCCGGCCACCGTATAGCGTCTGGATCATCTCCATCGCCTGGGGCGCGGGCGGAAGCGTGAGCCTGTCCCGCTCGCGCTCGAAGATGCGGCACCACATCTCCCACGTCGGGTCGGGCATCAGCACCTTGTAGGCCAGGCGCCGGAGATAGGCCTCGTCGAGCAGCTCGGCGGGCTTCAGGTTGGTCGAAAGCGCGAGCTGGGCGCGGAAGGGGATCTCGACCTTGCGCCCGGTCGAGGTCAGGTTCAAGAAGTCGGTGTCCTGCTCGAGCGGCACCAGCAGACGGTCGAGGATCTGCTTGGGCGAGACGCGCTGGCGGCCGAGGTCGTCGATCAGCAGCACGCCGCCGTTCGCCTTCACCTGCAGCGGCGCGCCGTAGAACATCTCGAGCTGGAACTCGCCGCCGACCTGAACGAGCGGCCGGGCGACGCGGCGCCAGCGCTTGTCCGCCGGCTGGTTGGGCTCGACCCTGTGGATCGCGCCGTCGAACACCGTCATCACCTCACCGCCGCCGACGTCGAGAGCGACGGGGAGGATGATCGGCCCCCCGAGCAAGCTTGAGATCCGGCGCGCCAGGGTGGTCTTGCCGTTGCCGGGCGCCCCGTAGATGAAGATGGAGGAGCGCGAGTTGACCGCCGCGCGCACCGCCTCCATCACGCCTGGCGCCAGCTCGATCCCGCTCAGCGCGAGGCTCACCTTGACCAGGTCCAGGGTTCCGGGTTTGGCCGCCTCCGCGAGCACCGCCTTGTACTCGGCCATCGACACGGGCGCGGGCCCCAGGTAGCGGGTGCTCGCGTCCGCGATCTGGTCGCTGCGCGTCCGCCCCTGCTTGGTGATGGCGTAGGACATGCGCTCGGGCAGGGGCCTGCCGAGCCACGGACCCTGCTCGTTGGCGAGGCCCAGCGCATCCAGGAAGTTGGCGCCGGTCAGCGACTTGAGGATGGGCTCGATGGCGATGAATGGAAGCGCGAGCGCCTCTGCCACCTCGTAGCCGGTGACCTTTGTCGTCGACGCTGCGATGCGCAGCACCATGCCCTCGATCAACGTGCGGTTGATCTCCGGCGGGGGCGGCGGCTCGATCTGCCGGCTGTTGGTCGCCGGCGTGGCCGAGGGCACCGGCCGCGGCGAGTCGACGTGCTCGAGGATGGCGGCGAAGAGCTTCTTGCCGAAGCGCGCGCGGTCGGCGTGGTCAGGCGACTCGCCCTCTCGGCGCCGCGTGATCCAGTCGGGGACATCTTTGAAGACGACGGTGTTACCGATGAGAAGTTGCACGAAGTCGGGCTCGTCGGCGCCGACGCGCACGGCGATCCGGATCAGGTACCCCTGGCTCTTCAGGGCCGCCCAGCTGCGCTCCCACGCGACGTTGTCACGCCCGGACCACGTCTGCCGCACAGTGCGGTCGCGCGCGATGGTCACATCCTTGCGGTTCTGGTAGCGCCGGCGTACCAGCTCGGTGACGTCCTTGTCGACGTCCTCCGCGACCAGGGCCGCCAGGGGCAGCGCGCGGTCGTCGACGGCGGGCCGGTTCTTGATCTCGAAGATCGTGTTCGCCGTCGGTGCGAGCGCGCGGATCACGCTCGCGTGGCGTGGGCAGAACGGCGTCCGCTCGATGAACTGGATGTGGCGACGGCACCACCACGTGTTGCATTTGCGGCCGGTCATGTCCTGGTAGGCGCACGCCCAACCGCGTCGCTCGCCGCAGTCGCTGTAAGTGCAGACCCCGGCCGGCTTCTGGCCGTCGGTGCGGGTCGGAAGCGGTCGGGCCTCCTCGACCTCGTCGTCGGCCTCCGCGACCTCGGAGATGGCCTCCGCCGGCGGATGCGCGACCGCGGCTTTCGGCATGTAATGGAAGGCGCCCGCGAACTCTTCGCACGTCTGGAACCGCTGCGAGGGGTCCTTGGCGGTCGCCTTCCAGATGATTTCCATGAGCGGAGAAGGGATCGCCGTCGACGCCCGTGGGCGGTCGAAGACCTGCGAGTGGAGAACGGCCGGCAGCGGGCCGGTGAATGGGGGTTCGCCGTGCAGCAGCTCGTACAGGATCATGCCGAGGGAGTAGATGTCGGCGCTCGCGTCGACCGGCTCTCCCTTCACCTGCTCGGGCGCCATGTATGCCGGCGTGCCGACCATGCTTCCGGTGGCTGTGAGGCGGTGCTTGTCGTCGATCAGCTTCGAGATGCCGAAGTCGAGGATCTTGGTCTTGCCGCGGTTCGAGATCAGGATGTTGTCCGGCTTCAGGTCGCGGTGGACGATCTGGTAGTCGTGTGCCACACCGACTGCTGAGAGCAGCTGCTGGATCAGGTCTATGGAGACGTCGACCGAGAACCTTCCGTACTCGTCCAGCCACGAACGCATCGACCGGCC
>VBJE01000342.1:866-3906 GCA_005879675.1 Chloroflexota bacterium | reverse complement strand
GGTAGATATCGCCACCGCGCTCCGACCAACTGGCGAAGGCGAGGTAGCGACCGTCGGGCGACCAAGCCGGGGCGTACTCGGTTTGGTCGCTCCTCGCATTCGTCAGGCGTTGCGACGTGCCGTCCGGCAGCGCCACGATCCAGACCTTTCCGAGCGCCACGAACGCGAGCCACTTGCCGTCGGGCGACGGCTGCAGCTCCCGGATCACGCGGGCGGTGGCCGGACCGTCGTCGGCGCGCGTGGAGAACCGCAGCAGGGGCCCCAGCTTCTGGTCCACCGTCGCCGTAAATGGAATCGGCCGGACCTGGCAGGACGGCACGGCTACGTGCCACAACTTCCCGTCGAAGGACACGACGATCGCGGCGCCGTCCGGCGTGAAGGCGGCGTTCGGCAGCAACCCCTGTTGCCATGCGACAATCGACCCTTGAAGCGAGGGCTCGATGTGATCGAGGCACCACTTCGTGACGCCTGTTTCCTGGTCGAGCAGCCGCAGGCCGGTGGTGGGACCGTGGCGGCTTGGGTACGTCGTCGCATACGCGAGGTAGCGACCGTCGGGGCTTACCAGCGGCTGGACCGCGCTACCCGTCTCGGTCGTCACGGTCCGCCGCTCCCCGTTCGGCCAGGCAACGTGGATGACTTGGTAGGTGGCTGCCTGCGGATCCCAGCGGCCGTGGGTACCCGTGAACTGTGTGGCGTACAGGCCGCCGAAGTCTCGTCCGAAGGCGGCCCCGGCGGTGTAATATGCGCCAGCCCACGCCCCGTCCGACGCCGGAGGCGCGGGGGCCCGCAGCGCGACATCCGGCCACGCCTGCCCCAGCGTGTCGTAGGCCATCAGGTCGAAGCTTCCGCTTGCGTCGTCGCTCTCGCTTACCACGATAGCGCGGCCGTCCGGCGTCCACACCGGCTGCAGAAACCGGCGGCCCTCCTGGTCCAGGTAGCGCGCATGCGTCATTTCCCGCGGATGGCCGCCATCGGGAGCCACCAGCCAGAGGTTGAAGGAGCCGTCGCGGTCGCTCACGAAGACAATGCGGCGCCCGTCAGGCGAGAACCGAGGCTGGTAGTCCGCCGCTATGCCGCTCGTGATCCGCGTGGCGCGACCGCCAGCCATCGGAACCGTGTAGAGGTCGCCGAGCAGGTCGAACACGATAGTCCGCCCGTCCGGAGAGACGTCCACCGACATCCAGGTTCCCTCGTGCGTTTCGAAACGGATGTGGCGGGTGGGTTGGAGGGGGAGGCCGTTCGCCTGTCCGTTGAGACGGGCGGCCGCGCCTGCGGCCACGAGGAGTATCACACCACGCATACGTCTCACGGAGCCGCGTCCGGGGTGGGGTCATGTGACAGACGCGCGAGACACGCTGCTTACTTACGAGTGATGGCTACTCCGACGGCGACGATGCCCGGCAGTACGCGCCGCAGTGCGGCGAGCGCTCGACTCACGTGCACACCGACGGTCTTTGGCGAGATGCGCATGCGAAGCGCGACCTCGTCGTAGCTCAGGCCTTCGGAACGACTCAGCACGAATGCCTCGCGCGTCCGCGGCGGGAGGGCAGCGATGGCGCGCTCGAAGCGCCGCCGCAGCTCCCAAGCCTCGAATTCCTCATCAGCACCACCGACGCCGGCCCGGGCGGCGTGGTCAAGCGCGAGGAGTGGGGCGGTGCGCAGGCTCACGCTGGCGTGTCGCAGCACGCTGATGGCGCGCCGCCTGACCGCCGCAAACAAGTAATGCTCAAGGTCCCTCGCCATCCAGTGCGCGCGGTCCTCCCAGATCCGCGCGAACACAGCTTGGACCACATCCTCGGTGGCGTCGCGGTCGCCGACATACGCGGCGACGGAGCGGCAGAGGCGGTCGTAGTAGGTCCGGAACAGCCGCTCGAACGCGGGCACGTCGCCGGTGCGGATGCTCTCGACCCACGCGCGATCCCGCGACTCACGGGACGAGTCGGGAGTGGAGAGGGGAGCATCTCTGCCGTCCGGCTGGAGTGGCACGTCGGAGCTCGTCGGTTGACCGCTGTCTCTTTGGTGATTCGACGCGGAACGCGGTTAGATGTACCTCTCTACGCGATGTTGCGCCAGAGGAACGCTCGAGCTCGCCGCAGGCCACGCACCGACTGAAAGAGCCCGTCTGTTTCTATGGCGAGCCAACGTGCTCAGTGGGGCTCTCACCCCGATCGGACTTGGGACCCGCCCGCCGACGCGGTACGCCTCCTGTTCAATGATGCTGGGTTCTTTCGTGAAGGGTGGCGCTCTGGTCACCCTCGCGATGTAAGAAAAGTTCGCACCCGTGTCGAAAGGCGGATCGATGTGGACTAGATCTACCTTCCCTGCGAACTCCTCCAGCAACGATGGCAACAGATACTTCTTGTCTCCCCAGATCAACTGGTTTCGCCAGTGGGTCGGCCGGCCGCTAGCGAAGAGATCTTGGTTGCGGTCGCGATTGGCGGCGGACTCGTTGACCGTCTCCACGGTCTGGAAGGGCAGGGCAATCCTCGGCGGGGCCACCTTGCGGCCCTTGTCGTCGTACTTGCCGTCCCAGATGAGTTCGGTCATGCGAATGAAATCTCCCAAGGGGAAAGTCTGCAGTCAGGCGGGCGCTCGAAACGTGTCCAGCCCACCAGGTACAGGGTGGCCGGGGTCATGAAAGTCTCCCTGAGATGGTCAAGAGAAGGTGAAGGGCGCCCACGAACTAGCCTACGGCTCTGAAGTGAGTTGCCTCAGCTCCGCGATCACCTTTCCGCCACGACCTACCTCCCAAGCGCGCTTCCTTTTGAGACCAGCTATAACAAAGAACAGCACATCTTGCTCGAATCGGGCAGTTCGTGCCAACCGACGCCAGTTGTTCTTGTCGATTTGGGACGGAGTCGGATCGTTCTCCGGATGTGTGTGCCACTCGCCAAGGTAGTTGCGTTCGCCGCTCGAAGCCTTCCAGGCTTTGAAGATCCTTGATTGCGTAGGTTGCTCAGCTCGATCGAAGTTAGTACGCGTACGCTTGTCGCGCTTTGTCGGCTCCGTTACTACGTCGATGACGAAATCGGGTCTCTCA
>VBJE01000342.1:0-782 GCA_005879675.1 Chloroflexota bacterium | reverse complement strand
GTTTGGTCGAAGGAATTGAAGCTGTTTACGGGGCCGAGTCCCCAGGAACGCCCTCCATACCCACTCAAATACGTTGGTGATGGTGCGGTCCTGGTGTTGATCATGGTTGACGATGACCACAAACCTTGCACTCCTGACTTGAAAATGTGCGACCGGTCAAGACATCCCGTCCACCATGTTTGATCCTCGATCCTCGCTCCGAAAGCTGATAGCCCGCGCTCTCAAATTCAGTCCTGTCGCCTCGCCAAGAGACCAGGACGTTTTCCTTCTGCTCACCGGTGAGAATCGCGACTGCCAAGGCGGCCGTTTCGAGAGCTGTTCGATGGGCATCGAAGGCTGAAAACGGCGAGAACGTTCCCGCGCACCCCGCCAAGCTTCTTTCGATGATCTGCCCTGGTGCAACAAAACAAGCTTTGTTGACGAGACCCAGCCTGTCATCGTATTGGAAAAGACATTCAAAGCATCCTGGTCCGGCGGTTCCCGTAGCGAGGGCATGACCGCCAACTCCAAGCGGCTCAACCCAGGAATGAATCCGTGGTGGTGGTCCGACGAGCGATCGATTCAGACGCCTCTCTAACGTATCGTCTGCGATCGCCAGAATGATTAGCTCGGTCTCCCTTATGAATCGCGGATCTTTAACAAGTAGCTCGTCGATGCGGTCCTTTCTACCTTCAAAGGTCAGATGCGGGAATCGGCCCCGCAGCCGAGCAACAAGAACTAGAGCCTTGTCACTATGGAGATTCCGCACGCCCAAAGCGTGGCGATGAACATTATCTTGGGTC
>VBJE01000341.1 GCA_005879675.1 Chloroflexota bacterium | reverse complement strand
AGGCTGACGAGCGCCGCGCGCGCGAGCACGGATTGCAGCAGGCCCGTTTCGATGTCTGCGGCCAGCGGACCTGGGTCGAAGGCGACGAAGACGTCGGCCGGCAGCCCTCGCATGTGTGCGGCGATGGCCGCGCCGCTGGCTGGATAGGCCAGGTCGTAGCCGGACACGTACACCGCGTCGCCGTCGCGGTATTCGATGCCTTCGAGGTCGGCCGGCTCCACGATCGCGTCCGCGCCGGTCACGGTGATGAAAGTCCGTTCCGCGTCGGGCTCGATGAGCGCGATCGTCCAGCCGGTGTCGAGGTTGCGGTTGGGAACGTGGCACGTGGCGATGCCTTCGCGTGCCAGCTCGGCGCGGACCAGGTCTCCGAACGGGCCGGTCCCGTGCGGCCCGGCGTAAACGCCTGGCAGCCCAAGTCTGGACGCGGCCGAAAGCACGTTGAAGGCGCCGCCGACTGCCATCCCACGCTGCGCCGCCAGCACGTCGCCGCCGCGCTCCGGCAGCCCCGGCAGCGAGAGCACGAGGTCGACGATCACACTGCCGAGCGAGACGAGCCGGGTGATCACCGCTCTCGGAGGTCGAGGAGACCGCGCGCTATGGGTTCGAGGTCGATGTGGTTGACATCGCGTACCTTGCGAACGGCATCTGGCGGAAGCCTCGCCAGACCCGTGCAAGCCCCGACCATCGCCCCCGCCATGGCAGCGATCGTGTCGGTGTCGCCGCCCAGAGCGACCGCCCCGGTGCATGCGCGCCACACGTCGCCGTCTGCGATGCGCGCGATCGCGAACGCCGTCGGCACCGATTCCGCCGTCTCGGCGCCGGTCGCAAAGGAGCCGGGGCGCTCGTATTGATCGGCGAAACCGAACCGCCGCGCGGCTCTGATTGCCAGGGGAGCAGCCTCCAGGAACGTCGCGCCGTCGACCCCGGCCGACACGATCGTTGCCACCACGGCGGCGCCTGCGTGCGCGACCGCGGTGTCATGTGTCAGGCGGTCGGCCGCGACGACAGCGTTGTGAAGGCGGTCTAGGGTGTTCGCGATTCCGACCGGTGTGATGCGCATGGCGGCGCCGTTGGTCGTGCCAGCGCGTCCGGTCGTCGACGGATCCTCACCAGCGACCAGTGCGGCGAGCGCCCTTCTCGTCGACGGTCCGAGCAAGTCCCCCCGGCCACGGTCCGCCATGTCCTCCTGCCACGCGATGAGCGCTTCGGCGAACGCGATGTGGTCCAGTTGGCCGTTGCCCTCGATCAACTGCTCCGCCAGCAGCATGCACTGCATCGTGTCGTCGGTGATCGTGCCCGCGGGAAGCCCACGCGAGATCGGGTTGTCGTCCGGGCCGTCGCGGAAGTTCGGCGGCGTGCCAAGTATTTCTTGCGCGCGGTCGCGTCCCATCTCCTGGGCCGGCATGCCGAGCGCGTCGCCGATGGCGAGACCGTAGAGGGCGCCGAGCGCCCGGTCGAGAGGGGTGCGCCCTGCGCGCGCGCCGGCGAGGTTCAGTGGGCTCCGGTGCGCACGCCGAGCTGCTTGAGCCACTTGCGGTACGCGATCGCGGTGCGGTCGCTTCGCAGGTGCAGCTCCGACTGCAGGTCGAGGGGCAGCAGCTCGGGGCGCTGGGACTCGAGGATCGGTGCGTCCTGGGCGAAGATGCGGTCCTGGAAATCGACCATCTCCGAGGTCGGCTCGTAGTTCATCGCCATCCACCTCCACGCGCTGCTGTCGACGGCGTCGTGCGGCGTCACCGACATCAGCATGCCGAAGGAGAGTGGACCGTGCTTGATGAACGATGCAGACAGCGGGCGGTGCACGCGATAGGTGTAGGTGACGGTGGCGCCCTGCCCGGTCGCGTACGGATCCGGCTGATAGACCTTGACGCCGGTCGCCAGCACGCCGTCATCGTTGATGGCCGCCTCGTAGTCCGCGATCTCCGGCCGCGACCGGTCACCCAGCACGCCCTCGTGCACGAACGGGAAGTGGCCCACGTCCAGAAAATTCTCGACGATGCGCGGACCGCTCGCGCGCACACGGTAGGGGCCGGAACGCAGCACGTGGTGCGCGGGGTCCACCATCAGCTCGAAGACGGGGATCTCGCCCTTGCCGCTCCCGAGCGTCGCCCACACGACCCCGTGCGCCTCGCGCGCCAGGTAGGTCTTGACCCTTGCCTTG
>VBJE01000094.1:9206-15114 GCA_005879675.1 Chloroflexota bacterium | reverse complement strand
GGCTCATCAGGGTGCCGCAGTACTTGAAGGAGATACGCAGCGGCGAGATCGACCCTCGCGCGCGACCAAAACAAACGCGCACACGCGGTGCTGTGTCCTGGGTCACGGGCAAGGCCGGCTTCGGACCGGTCGGCGGCCTCTACGCCGGCCGCCGGGCAGTGGCGGCGGCGCGAAAGCATGGCGTGGGGCTCGTCATCGCGACGGAGCTCGGCCACACTGGCCGGCTTGGCGCCTACGCGGAGCTGATCGCGGCCGCGCGATGCGTCGCCGTCATCTTCGGGACCGGGCCCAAGCGCGGCCACATCGTCGCGCCATTCGGTGGGATCGACGGGCGGCTTTCGACGAATCCGATCGCCTACGCCGTGCCCAATGGAACGGCGCCAGTGGTCGCCGATTTCTCGACCAGCGCCTTGCCGGAGGGAAAGGTGCGCAGCGCCCGCAACCTCGGAACCCGACTGCCAGAGGGAGCGCTCCAGGATCCTGCCGGCAATCCGACCCACGATCCGAACGTCCTGTACGGAAAGCCTCGCGGGAGTCTGCTGCCCCTGGGCGGTGCCAACTTCGGGCACAAGGGCTACGCGTTGGGTCTGCTGGTCGAAGCGATGGGGACGCTTCTGGGAGGCGGCGAGATCGACGACGCATCGCGGACCGGGTTCAACCTGACGATCCTTGCCATCGCGACCAGGCCAGGATTTGAGCGATCAACCGGACGCTTGGTCAGCTATCTGCGCTCGGCGCGACCACTGGATCCGAAGAGGCCGGTGATGGTGCCGGGCGATCCCGAGCGGCTGGCGCGCCGGCACACGACGGTCGATGTGGACGAGCCGACCTGGCGCGAGATGGTCGCCTTCGCGCGTGATCTCGCTGTCGAACTACCGCTGCAGTAGCTCGCGCGAACTCTTGACGATGTCTTCCGAGGCCGCGGCCAGCAACCTCGTGTCGCTCTGCATGCCAAGCATCACAAAGCCGATGTCGTGCCACTGGCGCGCGACCTTGCCGGAGCCGCACATGATCCCCGCGGCAACACCTGAGGCGTGCGCCGCCTCGGCGATTGCTTCGATGAGGCGGCGATGCTCCGGGTGGCGGCCTTCGTAGCTCGATTCGAGGCCCGCCGACACCGCGAGGTCGTTGGGCCCGACAAAGACGGCGTCAATCCCCGGCACGGCGAGGATGTCGCGCGCCTGGGCCACTGCCTGGACGGTTTCGATCATGACCACGCAGATCGGATGCTGCCAATCGCCGTCCACGTCGCGCGCGCGAATCGGACCCATGCTCCGCATGCCGTCCGGCGGATATCGACACGCGCCCACGGCCGCCCGTGCCTCATCCACTGAGTTCACCATGGGGACGATCACGCCGCCCGCCCCGGCGTCGAGCGCCTTCATGATCGCGCCGGGCTCGTTCCACGGAACGCGGACGAACGAGGGGACACCGCCGGCCGAGATGGCCTGAAGCATCGGCAGCATGACGTCGTATCCGATCAGTCCGTGCTGTGTGTCGATGCATACCCAGTCGTGGCCAGAGCGTGCAGCCACTTCGGCGGTCCACGAGCTCGGAATCGTGCACCACGCCCCGAGCGTCGCCTCGCGGGCTTTCCAACGCTCGCGGAGCGAGCTCATCGGATCGCGGCCGTGGAGAGACCATTGACCACATTCAGGGGCGGCCGGCCGTCGAGGACGCGCACCAGATTGTCGCCGACGACCTCGAGCAACCGCTGTTCAGCCTCGACGGTCGCGCCGCCGCGGTGCGGGGCCAGGATCACGTTCTCGATCTTGCGCAGCGGTGAATTGGTGGGAAGAGGCTCGACCTCGAAGACGTCGAGGCCGGCACCGGCAAGGTGTCCCGACTGCAGGGCGTCTGTCAGTGACGCTTCGTCGACGATAGGCCCCCGCGCGGCGTTGATCAGGTAAGCGCCTTTCTTCATGCGGGCTATCTCGCTCGCGCCGATCAGTGCCCTGGTGTCGACGTCGAGAGGGGCATGCACGCACACGATGTCGCTCTGTTCGAGGAGGTTGTCGAGCTCGACTTGCCTGGCGCCTTCGAATGAGCGCTGCAGCGTATCCGCGAACAGGATCTTCGCGCCAAACGCCAACACCCTGCGCGCAACCGCCGAGCCGACGTTGCCCATCCCGATGATGCCGACCGTCATCGCACCCAGCTCGCGCCCCATCGTCTCTTCGCCGCGCATCTGGTCATCCGCGTTCCAGTGGCCGGCCCTCAGCTGCCGGTCGAGGGAGAACGAGTGGCGGAGCAGAGCGATCATCGCCATCACCGTCCAGTCCGCGACCGAGTCCTTGTTGTAGCCGGCGGCGTTGGCGACCGGGATGCCCAGCTCGGCGGCAGCGCGGTGGTCGATGGAATCAAAGCCCACCGCCGCCTGCTGGATGAGCCGGCATCGCCGCATGTTCTGGAGCACATCGCGATCGACGCGGTGCTTGTGACGACGGTCCGCGATCACCACGTCGGCGTCGACGCAGGCCGCCATGACCTCGGCCTGCGCGGGAGGCGGCGGCGCGAGCGTCACGTGCACTTCGTGGCGGCCCTTGAACAATGCTTGCACGGTGGCTTCGTCGTACGGGCTGAGGCACGCGACGCGGGCCACCATTCGAGATCGAAGGCTAGCATCTCGCGGCGAGGCTCAGCCCGGACCGCGTACGCAGCGAAGCGGGACGCAGGTAAGCCGGTCGATGTCAGACCAGCTCAGCATTTGAGCTGAAGTCAGCTCTCTAGGACCTCCACATCCGTCAGGCGCTGTCCGCGCGGAAAGCCGGGCATGCTGACTTACGCTCTCGCCAAGACTCATGCGTAGGTCAGGCTGTGCTCTCGCTCTCTAGGGCGGTGAGTAGCGTCCAGCAGTTGGAGATCGAGCGGACCACCGTCAGTGTCAAGATCCCGCCGAGGATGTAGAAGCCGCCCCCCACTCCCGTGATGAGGCTGACCGCAGCCAGTAGGTAGATCACCCTGATCGCGATGGTGAGCGCCGAGCCCGCCGTGATCCTCGCCGGCGCCCGATAGCGCACGTTGAGCACCAGGAAGAAGACATTCAGGATCAGGATCTCCCAGCCCATCAGGTCTCGGGACTGGGGCGCGAGGACGATGGCCGAGATGACGATCTGCGTGGTCAGGATCACGAGCACCACGATCGCGCGCGGCTTGTAAACCGCGTGGGCAAGGATCTGCTTGAGGTGCAGCGAGAGCGCGACGAACAGCAGGCCGGTGATGGCCGCGTTGGCCGTGCCGATCATGATGTAGAAGTTCTGCCACGCGGCCGGATCGTTGCCGGCGTTCATCGCTGCCGGGAATCTTAGATAGAGCGGTTAGCAGGTCGCCTGGCGGCCGTCGCTGTGGAAGGTGCTCGAGTCGGTCGACATCGAGGGCGACTCGCCGGTGAACGACTCGGCGATGCCCGACAGGCGACCCGTCGCGACGCCGTTGATCGTCGTCTGGTACTGAGTCAGCGTCAGGTGGGACCCAGGGCAGCCACTGTTGCCGACGTTTCTGAACGTTGCCACCGGGGTGGCGCCAGACCAGGTGATGTCGAGGCTGAAGGTGTCGGGAAAGCCGCCGTTGGTGGCGTGAGGGCACGCCGGGGTGGTCGGGTCGATGGCCACGTGCAGAGATGCGGTTTGGAGATCACTCGACAGCGTGAACGCGTTTGCCGGGATCACGTAGCAGTTCGAGACGAAGTCGGGAAAGTTGGCCTGGAAGACGTTGAGGTCGGTCTCGACCTGCGTGGTCGGAGAGCCATCCTTGGGTTTGGAGGTGTTGACGAAGCTCGTGACAAACACGTCGACCGGTTGCTGCGATGGGTCGTCGGGCGTGATCGCCACGCCGGCCGTCCTCGAGGCAAAGCTGTACTCGCCCGCCGACAGCGGGCCGGGGCCGGCACCCTTGCCGCCCAGCGGCGGGCAGGTGTCGAGGGCCGTCCCTTGGGCGTGGGTGACCAGGTCGAATGAGTTGAGGTTGGCGTCGACAGGCCCGAATGTGCCGGTGAGGAGTGAGGTGCTGGCGATCGCGCTCCCGGATACTGCGCCGTCTGTGAGCGTGGTCGTCTCGAAGCTGTAGCCGGCGCAGGCGTAGCGGCCGATCATCCTGGATGCGCCGCGCGAACCCTGTGATGTCCAGGTGATGTCGAGCGTGAACTCGGTGGGGACGCCGCTGATGGGGCTGTCCTGGCATGAGCGGGTTGTGGGGGTGACTTTCGTATGGAGCGTGGCCGAGGTGAAATCAGAGCTGAAGCTGACGTCATTGGCTCCGTCAGGGATGAAGCAGCCGCCGCCGCAGATCCCGCTCACCGAGTCGCAGACGAAGATCAGGACGTCGATCTGGTGAGTGTTGAGGGTCGGTCCCACCCGCGGGTTGGCCTTGTTGATGTTGTCGAAGACGGTGACCGTGAGCTCGGGCAGGGAAGGGTCGCAGCAAAAGAAGAAGTCGGCGCTGACGGTGCCGGAGTCGTAGTTGCCGGCCGGCGGAAAAAAGCCTCCCCCGCCTCCCCCGCCTCCACCGCTTTTGGCGCCGATGTTCGCGCCCGAGAGCCCGCGCGCGTCAAAGGCGACGGTCGTCGCGGCGAAGGCGAGCAGGCCAACAAGCACGAGCGAAACCACCGCGATCACGCGCTTTATGCCGCTCACAGGGCCCCTCCCCAGTCGTTTGGTGGGCCTCACCTACCCCCAGCCGGCTCCGATTCCGTCAATTAAGCGCCTGGACGGCCGATTTGTGAAGGGTTGATTTGCCGGGCAAGGTGCTGGGGACGCTAGCTCGACCGGCGCACCGAGCGGCGCCAAGCGAGGGGTAGCCGAGGAATGTGAAGAATTCGCCGCCACCGGCAATCTGCCGCCTGCAAACATAGATGGTGATGGCCAGGACCGTCGACCTCAGGCGGCACACGGATGCCGATGGGGACGTGCTCACGCCGGACGGGGTGCGCGCGGCGCTGGACATCGGCAGGCGACTTGAAAGCAGCTACGACACGATGATCTCGTCCGGCGCGCAACGAGCAACCCAGACGCTGGCGTGCTTCCTGGCGGGCATGGGTCGCTTGGTGGGCGGAGGGGTGATCGTGAACAGCGGTTTTCGTTCCAGCGTCGAGGAGCGTTGGTTCGACGCTGCGCGCCAGGCCAGAGGCAAAGACCTGGAAGCATTTCGCCAGATCGATCCGGAGTTGGTCGAAAAGGAAAGTGCGCTGCTGGGTGGGGTGCTGAGGGCGAGGCTTGAATCGCTCCCAGAGGGCGGTCGTGCTCTGGTCGTCGGTCACTCGCCGACGACCGAGGCCGCCGTGCTTGGACTGACGGGTCAGATCGTCCCGCCAATCGCCAAGGGGGCTGGCGTCCGGGTGATTGAAGAAATGGGTCGCTACCGGGTGGAGCCGATCGAGTAACGACTCATTTCCATGCCGAGGCCTGGCGATCTCGCTCTCAAATGGACGCGCGCTATCGCGCGCGGCGTATGACTAGCGCCCCGCCCCTTTGCCCACGACCGCGCAAACAAAGTAGTGGTGAATGTCGACCTCAACAGCCACCGGTGCTCCATCAGGCAAGCGCTTGGCCAGCAAAGCATCAACCGCCGTTTCGGACCTGACCGGCAACGCTGCTGCCACCGCATTGCTGACGTCGAGGTTGGAGTGAGTAGTCGACGGGCCGGCGATGAAGTCATACGCCGGGATGACCACAAATACCTTCCACAGCGGCGAGAATTCACCATGCCCAGGCGAGCCGGGCATCGAGTCCAGGACATGGTCGTGGAAGTCGATGAAATCGATCCCCTGGCCATCGTGGTCGCAGGGCTGACACTGTGGGTTCAGACCACGCGCCGCCCAGTCGATCGGATAGACGACCTGATAAAAGTCCGCGAGGGCTCCGTCGTTCGCCACCTGAGGCACTTCAATCGCATTTATCGTGACGGTCTTATC
>VBJE01000094.1:0-9170 GCA_005879675.1 Chloroflexota bacterium | reverse complement strand
CGAATCGAATCAACGACACACGTCGCATTCTCGCCACCTCCCGATGATCAGCGACCCACCTTCCGCGGACGACCGCATCGACGAGGCAATTCTAGTCGGCGTCGAAATGTGCGAACCGGCGTCCACCACCGCGCGGACCCAGGCCGATTTCATCACGCTGCTTCGGGCAGCGCCACCTCCGCCGGCCTGGGGACACGAACACGAATGACCAGGGCGGCCAGAACAAAGCCCGCAAGCGCAATGATCGTGCCGATTCCGAAAGCGGTCGTAAAGCCGGCCGTGACCGCCTGGCTGATCATCTCGTGCGTCGGCCGGAGGTTGAGGAGCTGGTTGTTGGTGACGTTCGCCGCCACGGTGCCCAGGACCGCGAGGCCGATCGAGCCGCCCAGCTGCTGGCTCACGTTCAGTACCGCCGCCGCCAGCCCGGACTCGTGCCGGGCCGCGCCTGATACCGCCACAAGGGTGGTCGGGAAGAAGACGAGGCCGAAGCCTATCGAGAGGATCACGAGCGGTCCGAGCATGTCGGACACGTACGTGGCGTGGTCCGTGATCTGTGAGAGCCAGAGCAGCCCACCCGCGATCGCGAGCGCACCGAGCATGATCGGCACCCGCGGGCCGATGCGCCCGATGATGCGCGATGTGACCTGGGCCGTGATGACGACGCCGATGCCGAGCGGCAGGAAGGCGAAGCCGGCCTTGAGCGGGCTGTATCCGAGCACGTTCTGGGCGATCTGGGTCAGAAAGAAGAGGACCGCAAATGTTCCCGAGCCGGCCACCATCCTGAGCGCGAAAGCGCCAGACCGATTGCGGTTCGCGAACAGCGTCAGCGGCATGAGCGGCTGCTTGCTCCGCAGCTCGACGATCAGGAAGAGGACGAGAAGGGCAGCACCGGCGCCCAGCGTTTGGACCGTCAGTGCGTCGGTCCACGCATGCGTGGCCACGCGCGACAGGCCGTAGACCAAGAGCGTCATGCCGGAAGTGACGGAGACGGCTCCGGGGAGGTCGAGGCGGCCGGAGCGGCCCTCTGACGCCGCCAAGACGCGAGGTGCGGCCACGGCCAGGAGCAGAGCGATGGGCACGTTCACAAACAGGACCCACCGCCACGAGAAGTAGTTGGTGATGAGGCCGCCGAGGATGAGACCGACCGCGCCACCGCCGCCTGCCGCACCGGCGTAGATGCCAAGGGCGCGTGTGCGAGCGGCGCCTTCCTTGAATGTGTCGGCGATCAGCGAGAGCGCGGTCGGTGCGACGATCGCGCCGCCGGCCCCCTGGACGACGCGCGAGCCGATCAACCACCATGAGGTGGTCGCGAGGCCGCCAGCGAGAGAGCCCGCGGCGAACAGGAGGACGCCCGCGACGAACATCCTGCGTCGGCCGAACAGGTCACCCGCGCGACCGCCCAGCAGCAGCAGGCCGCCGAACGCGAGCGAGTAACCGTTGATGACCCACTCCAGGTCGATGGAGTTGAAGCGCAGCGCTTGCTGAATCGAAGGCAGGGCGACGTTCACGATCGTGGTGTCGAGCACGACCATCAGCTGCGCGAACGCGATGACAAGCAGCGCGACGCCGAGATGACGAGGCTCTTGCGCGACTCGCACCGCCGACTTCTCCGAGATGGACACCTGTGACATTTCGATTTCCTCCAAATGGATTGCTTTCAGCCGCGCGCCGGCTGGGATGAGCGCGATGTGGGCTGTGACCCGCCGGCGGGCGCCTGCGTCAGGCGCAGGTACTCGTTTATCCCGAGCAGCCGAAACTGCACCAGCTCGTAGCGAGGGAAAGCCGGCGCTGCCGACGCGTAGTCGATGACCTCAGGGCCGACCAGCGTGTAGTCGCGACCCTTGTAGGTGACCACGCACCGGCCCGCCGCCAGCACGTTCCGATACCATGCCGCGTTCTCTCCGAAGGTCCGCGGCATGACGAAAGAGTTGCCAAGAGGTCGCATGCCGAGAGGGGTCGCGTACAGGCGGCCCGACACCCGGCCGCGGTGGCGCATGACGCCGAGGACCGGCATCCATCGACGCCCGGCGATCAGCAGGATGAGCGGATTGATCAGGCGGGCGGCGGCGCGCACGATCGCCCGGGTCCGCGGTCCGAGCTTGATCGAATTGGCGGTCCGGGGGCTGGCAGCGGGCTTTGGCTCGTTGGTCATGGCGTTCATGACCCACCAGAAGCCGGCTGGTTTCGGAGTTATTCCCTTAAGCGGATGATTGCCTTAAGGGATTATCTGCTTGAGGATGCGCCGCCAGCCCGGCCGGGTCCCAGCTTCTCGTCGGCGGCCGCAATCAGGCGCCGCATCATGTTCGCAAGGCCCTGGCGCTCGGCTGGCTTGAGCGGGCCGAAGAACTCATCGGCCGCCGCGTCAAAGGCCCTGGCAGCGCGCTTCTGAACCGTTTGGCCTTTGGGCGTGAGCTGGATCGTGTAGGACCGCCGGTCTGCGGCATTCCGCTTCCTCACGACGACGCCCTTGGCTTCAAGGTCATCGATGACCTCGACCATGGTCGTGCGGTCGATTCCCAGCTGCTGGCCCAGCTCGTGCTGTGAGACTGGTCCTACGGCCAGCCGATTCAGCACCCCGCAAAGCTGGACTGTGAGTCCCATGGGCGCAAGCCTTCGGGTCGCCAGCTGCTGTCCCGTCCTAGCGGCAATCACGAGCAGCGCTCCGTCGCGGTCCATCAGTGAAGGAGGGACCGGCATTTGGTTGATTATGCCCGACTGGCGTCGGCATTAATCACTTGCGACAACCATCGGCTCGCCTGACGAGTCCGCGAGCCGTGGTGACGGTCGGTTTTTACTCCGTGCGCGGCAGACGAGCCGTCACGCCCGTCAGCAGTCGAAGACCGACCAGCAGATCTCGTTTCGCAACCGCTGATCGTCCAGGACGAGTTCTCGAATCACATCCGGGAGCTGTTCGCGCTGCCAACGGCACTCGAGCCTGCCGGCGCTCTCACGCTGGCGTCCGGGGGCCGCCGCGCGCACGGCCCTGATCGCGTACGCCGCAGCACCAAGGTCGTGTGCGGCGACATGCGCCACCACAGCCGCCTGGCCGGCAGCATAGGCGGCGTGCCGAGCGGCTCCGCTCAAGTCTCTTGCCGCAGCCATGGCATGGCCGCCGGCCGCTCGGGACTGAGACATCCTGATCTCGCCGCGTGCCCATGCCCGAATCTGCTCGATCGCCTGGCGGGGCCGCGGGTCCGAGGGCTGCACCGACTCGAAGAGGTGCAGAACATGCTCCGCACACGCGGCGGCCCAGAAAGCCAGGAGCCGATGGTCGGAGTCGGTAAGCGTCCCCCCACGGCGGATGGTGATGAAGCGGGTGTCGCGATCTTTCGGGAGGATCACTTCCTTTCCCTGCCACTTACACAGTCAGGATGGCTCATCGTCGGCCAGGCTCCACGATGTTGGCTGTGACAAATGTTGACCGGCCTGGGCCCCGGGATGTGGACCCGAGGCCCCACGGCGCCGTCAGACCCCTCAGACGGTCGGACGAAATACCCGGATTCGAGCGCTTACGATTTGCCAACGCATGACGGTTTTCGATGCCCAAAGCCGGGCAGGCCAGACTGGGGCGAGCGAGCGCAGGCCGATCACCGTGCTCTTCGCCGACATCGCTGGATCGACCGCGATTGCGGAACGTCTAGATCCCGAAGACTGGACCGCCCTCATCGGCGAGGCGTTCCAGCGGATGAACCGCACGGTCGAGCGCTACGGCGGAACCATCGCCCGGCTCATGGGGGACGGCGTCCTCGCCTTTTTCGGCGCCCCGACCGCCCACGAGGACGACCCCGAGCGCGCCGTCCGCTGCGGCCTCGACCTTGTCCGAGCCATCGAAGAGCTCGACGCCTCCAAGCATTTGCCTGAGGCCGACACGTTCAAAGTCAGAGTCGGCATCAACACCGGACCGGTGGTCGTCGGCGTCGTCGGCACCGAGACCGCTTCCGAGTACACCGCTATGGGCGACACGGTCAACGTAGCGGCCCGGATGCAGGCGTCCGCCCGCCCGGGCAACGTCCTCGTAACCTCGGCCACCTACCGCTTCATCAGCCCGCTCGTCGAGGCGGTCGACGTCGGGCAGCTCGAGCTCAAGGGCAAGTCGGACACCGTCCATGCCTACGAGATCACCGGCCTCAAAGAGGGCGCCGCGCACACCCGCGGTCTCGCTGGTGTCCGCTCACCGATGGTCGGCCGCGACGCCCAGCTCGATCACCTCGTGCAGGCTTTCCAGATCGCCAAGGCAGGGCAAGGTCGCGTCGCCTGCATCCTCGGCGAACCGGGAATGGGAAAGAGCCGGCTGCTCGCGGAGCTCCGCGCCACGCTCGAGCGCAACGACCATCCGCCCCGGTGGGTCGAGGGTCACTGCCTCTCGTACGGCGAGACGCTCCCCTATCACCTCGTGATCGATCTCATCCGTTCGATCATCGGTGTCACCGAGACCACAGACGAGACACAGGTCGCGCAGGCGCTCGACTCGTTCGTCAACGCCAACTCTCGCGAGGACTGCACCGATACATGCGCCTATCTCGGCCACCTCCTGTCGCTCAAGCTGAGCCCCGACATGAAGGCCCGCATCTCCCAGATGGAGATCGAAACGGTGAAGCGTTACATGGCAGCGCTCGTGCAGGTCGTGCGCGCCGCGACGGCCGGCGGGCCGACCGTGATTGTCTGCGACGACATCCATTGGTCCGACACCGCGTCCGCCGACGCGCTCCTCCAGGTCATCCCCACCGTCGCGGGCCTGCCCGTGCTCTTCATCCTGAGCTCGCGGCCCGAGCGCACCTCGACCGGCTGGCGCCTGATCACCGGCGCCCGCGACGTATCTGGCGACTCCCTGTCCGAGATCCGCCTCGACCCTCTTTCCGTGGACGACAGCCGCACGCTGGTCGGCAATCTCCTGAGCATCGAGTCGTTGCCCGAGGAGACGCGCAACCTCATCCTGGCCAAAGCCGAGGGGAACCCCTTCTTCGTCGAGGAGGTCATCCGGATGCTCATCGACCGCAGCGCCATCGCCCGCGACGGCGACCGCTGGGTGGCGAACGAGAAGGCCGCCAGCGTGGAGATCCCGGACACGCTGCACGGACTCCTGCTCGCGCGCATCGACCGGCTGCCAGCCGAGAGCCGGCGCACCCTCCGGGTCGCCTCTGTCATCGGCCGCCAGTTCGGCGTCACAATTCTCGAAAAGCTGTTGGAGCCGAAGGCCCCGTGAGCGCGCGCCAGGAGCTCGGCCGGCTCGAGGCCAGCGGCCTTATCCAGATCGCCGCCCTGCAGCCGGAGCTCGAGTACCTCTTTCGTCACGCGCTCGTGCAGGAGGCCGCGTACGCCTCGCTCCTGAAGCAGGACCGTCGTGCCCTGCATAAAGCTGCCGCCGACGCCATCCTCGCGCTGCATCCCGACCGCCGGCGCGAATTCGCGCCCGTGGTAGCGATGCACCTCGAGCAGGCCGGCGAAAACGCGAAGGCGGCCGAGTACCTGGTGCTGGCCGGAGAGCACGCGCTCGAGCGGTTCGCCAACAAGGAGGCGGTCGCGTTCTTTCAACGAGCGATCGAGCTGATGGGTGATTCGCAGCCCGACATTCGACTCCGCGCCGCCATCGGCGCCGCCAAGGCGGGGTGGACGTTCACGGCGACTGGCCGAGAGGTCGCCGAACTGGAGAGCGCTGTGGCCTTGGGCGACGAGGGCGACCCGCGGCTCGTCATCGACGCGTACTTCTGGATCGCGTACATGCGCCGCCAGCGTGGCGAGCTTCCCGAGTCCAGCCCTGAGCTGAAGCGTGCACTCGATCGTGCGCTCGAGATCGGAGGCTCGTTAAAGGACTCGCGCGGGTCCGCGCTCCCGCGGGCGCTGATGGGTTCCTACGCCGCATTCCTCGGAAACCTTCGCGACGGCGCCGTCCAGATGCAGTCCGCGCTCGACGACCTCGAGGAACAGGCCGATCCACTTTCCTCGGCGATGATCGCCGACTTCCTCGCCATAGCCTACGCGCGGATGGGCGACTTCAAGGAAGCAGACGAGAGCGTCGCCGCTGGCCACCGACACGCAGAGCGCGGCGACGAGATCGCACGTGTCGACATGGATATTGCGCAAGCAGCCATCGACCTCGAACGCGGCGACCTGGACAAGGCGACGGCACAGGCCTTGTCATGCTCGGCGCGCGCCGAGGACCTCGGGGCGTTCGCCTGCGTCGTCGCGTCGAACGTGATGCTCGGATCCGCCACCCTGGCAAATGAGGACGCCAGGTCGGCGAAGCCTCCACTTGAACGCGGCGAGGAGCTGTGCATGGTCACGAACATGGCCCCGTTCCGCACCCTAACCAAGGGCCTGCTCGCCTCCACGCGGGCCCAGCTAGGGGACCTACCCGCCGGAGTCGTGGGCTGGAACGAGGCGCTCGAGAACGCGCGCGCGATGCAGGACCGCTACGGCGAGGCGCGGGTGCTCTGGGCCCGTGGACGGAGCTACGCGCGTCAGGAAACGCCCGAGTGGAACGCTGCGCTCGCGGACCTGGACCAGGCCACGAAGTTGTTCGAGAGCATGGAAGCGCGGCCGTCTGTGGCTCGCGCGCTGCTCGATCGGTCGCAGGCGCTGCGCGGCCTGGGTCGCGCATCCGAAGCCGCCGAGGCGGAGGACCAGGCGCTTCAGTTGGGCCGTCAGCTCGGTCTCAAAGACGCACCTTTCGCCTGATTCGGCAGTTGCCCTCGAGCCCCACCACGCGGTCCACCCGGATTCGAGACGAAGCTGAAACTGAAGTCGTTCGCCGCCGACCAGGTCATGGCGAGCCTCATCGCCTTCCCAAGCACACCGACGCCAGCGGTTTGGCTAACGGCAGGCATCTGGCTGCCACCGCCAAGCCGAGTTCCTAAGAAGTCTGCAATCCGGCCGTGACCCCGCCAGCCCGAGGGAGCCTGCGAAACCGCCGATTTGCAACTCAAATTTGGTCGGGGGGACCCCAGACCTGAACGATCCGGCGAAGCCCTGCGCGGGCTACACCCGATCCTAACGTTGGGCCGGCTCGAACAGCTCCAAAGGGTTTCCGTCAGGGTCTTCGATTTGGATCTGTTTGCCGCCGGGTCCTACTTCCATCTCATTGCGGAAGTGCAAACCCGCATGTCGCAACTCATCGATTCGGGCTGGCAAGTCCTTGACCTCAAGGACGACTCGATTCCAGCCTCCGGGTTCTTGATGGCGGCCATCGGGCATGGGCCGGGAGCCCGAGGCCCCAGGGCCGCTGAGGATGAGTTTCAGATTTCCGATTGAGACCTGAGCGAACGCCGGCAAATTCTCCCGGTCCACATTGAATCCGAGAGTTCGCTTGTAGAAGGCAACCGAACGGCTAACGTCGCTGACCTGATACCGAACACCCCAGAGCCCGAGAACGGTGGCCTGGGCGTTGCCGGTTGAATCTGCGCTCATTTCATCACTCCCTAGGCGGAGGCATCGTGACAGACCCTCGTCTGTAGAGAGTAGGCCGCTAAACACCCCCTTCGAATCCCGGTGGGGATGGGCTATGCGTCACTTCGCAGCAGG
Organism: Chloroflexota bacterium; assembly: GCA_005879675.1. Lineage (GTDB taxonomy): Bacteria > Chloroflexota > Dormibacteria > Dormibacterales > Dormibacteraceae > 40CM-4-65-16. The sequence goes on along the minus strand of VBJE01000094.1, from coordinate 1,652 downwards.
ACGACTGGGCAGCTCAAACGTCAGCGAGACTCGCCCTCGGCTCGGGTTGTGGCGACGCGCCTAATTTGGTGGTCGGCGCCAGGACCGGTTGGGCCTCCTCCTCTTTCTGCCCCACCTCCAGCACGACCGTGCCCGCGGAACCGTCGACGGTGACGCGCTGACCGGTCGTGATCTGCTCGGTGGCACCGGCCACTCCGACGACGGCGGGGATGCCGTACTCGCGGGCCACCACCGCGCCGTGCGACATCATTCCGCCCATCTCCATGACCAGGGCGCCCGCGGTCAGGAAGAGAGGAGTCCAGCCGGGATCGGTGGAAGGCGCGACCAGGATCTCTCCCGGCTCGAGCCTTGCTCCGGCCGGCGAGCGAATCACACGCGCGGTCCCGGAGACCACCCCCGGGGAGGCAGGTGAGCCTCGCAGTCCCTCGCCGACCGACACCAGCGCCGCCTCCGCGTCAGTCCCGTCGGAAAGGAGCAAGCGCGGGATGCGCCGGCGCGCGTGCTCGCGGTCGTAAGCAGCCCTTCGGGCGGCAACCAGTTCCCGCATGTCCTCGCCGCCGGCGCCGCGTCGCGCCTCGGGCAGGGTCAGGAAGAAGATGTCGTCTTCGTCGGAGAGCCGGCCGCGCGCGACCAGGTCGCGACCAACCGGCTTGAGTAGCTCTCGTGAGGGCGTCGCGAGGAGGCGGATGATGTGGAACTTCGGCGCTTCTCGATCGCCGATGAGAGCACGTACTCTACCCAGCACCACTCGGAGGATCGCCCGCCGTGGGCCGTGCACTCTGGTCAGCAGCGAGGCGATCATCGCCTCCGCCTCCCGCTGGCCCTTCGCGAACTGTGCGTCGGGCGCCAGCGCGTCGTCGCCGAGGCGCAAGTAATTCGCGAGCGCGCCGAGGATGTGCTCCGGGTTTTCGGACCAGCGCTCGACGCCGATGTCGATCTCGCCAATCGATCGAAAGCCGTAACGGGCGAGGAATGATTTGAGGCCGGACTGCAGGCGCGGGGCTAGCGTACCGCGTCTATAGGCGGCCGCCAGCTCGGCTGGCGTGCGCCCGATCAGCGCCTCCCGTGAGTCCGCATCGTCGCGGACATCGGTGCACAAAGTCCACAGCGCCAGGTCCATCTCGGTGGTTGGGTTGTGCGCCGCGCCTCGAGTGATGGTCTGCAGCTCGTCCATCCGCGCCTTGCCGCGCAGCAGCCGTACCGCCAGAGCGAACGAGAGCATCGCAGGCATGATGGTCCCGATCATCCGCGGGAACATCCGCGGCGTCACCGTCAGGATCAGACGCTCGAACGCGTCGAGGCGCTGTTCCGAGGTCGTGTCTTCGGGCAGATCGATACATGCGAACTCCTCGATTTCGCGGACGTAACGCGCGCGGGTGGCCTCCGGTGACCGCAGAACTCGCAGCGCGGAGCGAGGGACGCCTGCCCGCATCAGCGCTCCGGCAATCGCGCGCACCGAACGAAAACGGGAGCGCCTGGCGAGGGAGAGACGCGGATCAGAAGCGAGCTGGACTAGAACAGCCGAGCTTCGCGCCTCGCCCATTGATGTCAGGGTCACGAATGCGCGACGGCCGACCGGATCCCGGACGATTGGCGTCACGTCGATGTAAAGCCTCATTCCGGGTTCCTTGAGGATCTGGGAGCCGGCCACG
>VBJE01000335.1:4594-6713 GCA_005879675.1 Chloroflexota bacterium | reverse complement strand
CGGCGGCGTCGACCTGGCTCACCGGTACACCAGAGCACCAGGTCTCGGCCAAGAAGATGTAGGTGTACCCGGCGAGGGTGACGACCTCCGGGAATCCTGTCTCTCTCGTCGTATCCGGCGACAGCGTCCGGTAGCGCTCGGCGGCGAACTCGGCGGACCGGCGGGCTCGCTGCATGTTGCGAAACCAGAGACCGACGTCGGCGTTGGTTTTCTGGATCGGACCCCGGGCGTCCACTTCGATCCGCGTCGGGAAGGTCTCCGAATTGATCAACTCGTCTCCGAGCAAGCCCCCGTACATCGTCACCCCTTCGACCGTGCCTCCGGAGCCGTCCGCGCCGGACCCAGTGTAGGCCAGGGCGAAGTCACCGATCGCGCCCGCCCGGATCGTGGGCAGCACCGTCTTGTCATTCAAGTTGCCGGGCGGCACGATGTCCGGGTCCTGCACGTTCAAAGGGTCGCTGCATCCCGCCAGCGGCAACGCCACCGACAGCGCGGCGAGGAGGAGAAGCTGCGAAGCGGTCCTCATGGTCGTCTCCCCCTTTCAGAAGGTCAGGTTGATCCGGGCGATGAAGTATCGCACCGGCGGCTGGGTCAGGAACTCAGCCGTGTTGAAGTTCGACTGGCCGGCGTCGTTCAGCTCCGGGTCGATTCCGCTGTAGTCGGTCCACATCGCCAGATTACGCCCGGTGACGGTGACGCTCAGCGCGCTGGCCCCGACGTGCCGCGCGATGGCGTCGGGCGCGAAGTACGTGAGCGACAGCTCCCGCAGTTTGACGAAGCTCGCTTCCTCGAAATACCCGGTCTCGAGGCCGTAGGAGACGGCGGCGACGGCTCGTGCCTGCTCGGCGAGCGGCGCAGTCGGATCACGGCGGCCGCGGCAGATGCCGAGCAAGCAGCGGAACTGCTCGGTGCTGTTGTCGAGTCGATTGCCGAACCGCCCATCGAGCAGCCCGTACAGTCGGAAATGTTTGAGGAAGCCGATCTCGGTGCTGAAGGTGCCCCCGTGGGTCGCGAACGGCGAGCCTTGATATGTTTCCGCAGCCGTCACAGTGACCTCGGAAGCCGTGATGATGCCGTCGTTATTCGCATCGTTGAACGTGTACGACCGGCCCCAATAACCGCCTAACGGATAGCCGGGCTGATGACGCTGCGTGGCGCCGCCCAACCCGAAGATGATCGGCGTAATCCCGGGGCCAAGGTCGATGAGGCGGTTGCGGTTGCCCCAGGCGCTGGCGGTCACGCTCCAGGTGAGATTGGGCGTGTTCAGCACCTGAGCGTTGAGTGAGATCTCGACGCCCTTGTTGCTGACCTCGCCCAGGTTCTCGAACCGCGTGGTGCTCACGCCCAACGACGGCGCGAGCCTCCGTGCAATGAGGGCGTCACGCGAGTTCTTGTCGTAGTAGGTGAACTCGAAATGCAGTCGGTGCTCCCAGAGGTCGGCATCGAGGCCGGCCTCGTACTCCCGCGTCTTTTCCGGCTTGAGGTTGGCGTTCCCGAGGCTCGAGTCGGTAACGCCCGGCGCGTCGGTGCTGTTCGTGGCCACCGCCACGGGGCTGTAGAATGCGACCGCATCCGTGGGGCCGGGCTGGCGCCCACTCTTCCCCCACGCGGCCCGAACACGCAGCGAGCTCAGGAACGACCAGCGCGGGAAGAACGGCTCCTCCGAAACCACCCAGGAGCCGGACAGCTTCGGGTAGGTGATGAAGTTGAAGTTTGCGCCGAACGCGGAGTTGTCGTCTCCCCGCAGGGCGCCGGTGAAGTACAACCGGTCGCGGATCCCGACCTGTTCCTCGACGTAGCCGCCCACCGTCACGAATTGATCCGTGTTCTCGCCCACCGTCGGGACCACCACGCCGGCCAGCGACGTGGTGCCGCCGACCAGCTTCCGCCCGGAGGCGAGGGTCTGGGCGAACACGTCCTTGAAGAACTGTACGCCCGCCGCGGTGTTCGAGGTGACGATCGGGGAGAGGCGGAATGACGACGTGGCGGTGAAGTTGGCCGTATAGTTGAAGATCTGCGCCCGGTTGGAGTTTCTCTGTCCATCCAGCGTGTTCTGGTTCAGCGGCACCAAGCCGGGGGAGATGGCCTGCTGGTCGAACCGGTTGGTGACATCCGTCCC
>VBJE01000335.1:3928-4536 GCA_005879675.1 Chloroflexota bacterium | reverse complement strand
CTGCGTCGGCGTGAGGAACCCGTAGCCCAGCTTGGCAGTGTTCCCGCTCGCCGAGCCCAGGAGCCCGCTGGATGCTATCCCGGCCGAGTTGTTGTCGTTCTGGGGGAGGGCCAGGTTGCTCGAGGTGTAGCCGGTCGAGACGGCGATGTCGAGCAGCCGGCTCGCCGTGTGATGCAGGTTGGCGCGTAGACTGGTCCGGCGCAGATCGTTCGGGTGGTACACACCCTTCTCTCGCTCGAAGTCGCCGGAGAGAAAGAAGGTGGTGACTTCGCTCCCGCCCGAGGCGCTCACGCCGTACTGTTGCCGGCTGCCGGTCTGGAAGGGGCTGTTCACCTCGAGCGGGTTGAAGGTGCGCACGGTGTCGATCGAGCACTTGCCGGCGGCCTCTGAGGTCAGCGTGCACGACGCGCCCGTGTCGTCCACCGATGTGTAGTTGGCCGGCCAGGTGGTGATGTCCTTCAGCGGCCCGCCTTCGATAAAGGCGTTCCAGCGCGTGGGGCCGGGGCGGCCCTGCTTGGTGCGGATCTGGATCACGCCGTTCGCGGCGTCGGTGCCGTACAGCGCGGCCGCGGACGGTCCCTTGACGACCTCGATCGACTCGATGTCCT
>VBJE01000335.1:0-3797 GCA_005879675.1 Chloroflexota bacterium | reverse complement strand
GGCGTTGAGCAGGTCCGCAAGATTCGTGGGCGCCGCCTCTTCGACCGTCTTCGTGGCGTCGATCGTCGCGACCGAGTGGCCCAGTTCACGTCTGAGCTGCTCGGCGCCGGTCGCCGTGACCACGACCGCCTCGAGCGGCACCGCGGCTTCCGACAAGGCGAAGTCCACAACGGCCGTCTCGCCACCTGACACGCTCACTGGCTGCGACAGCGTGGCGTACCCGATCAATCGCACCTGCAGCGTGTAGCGCCCCACGGCCACGCCTGGGATGCGGTACTGCCCGTCCTGCCGCGTCCGACCGGCGAGGTTGGTGCCCAGTACCACCACCTCGGCACCGGCCACCGGCTGTTGTGTGGCGCGGTGAGTCACTCGCCCGGCAATCGATCCCTGCTGCGCGGCTGCGGACGACACGACGGCACCGAGCAACGCCACTCGTCCTGCGACACCGATCAACGGCCGAATAGATGAAATGTTCATCGGTCTATCCTCATCCGAAGAGAGGTTGACACGCCAGCAACACCAAGTCCCGCTGGAGACTTGGTCAGTGTGCCACGAGCGACCGCTTAGCGCTTATATCGATGCGGCGGGAGGGCTGCGGAAGGACGGTGTCGGCGAACGAACGAGGCGTGGCACATGATTCACCTCCGTGAATCAGGTGGGACGGCGCGACCCCGGAAACGAGGGTCAAACGTGGCTTGCGATAGAGAGGGTCGCAAGAGCCGGCGCTTCGTGGTAGCTTGTCGCCCGAGAGGGTCCGTGCCCCAGCCGCGCAGTATCCCCGCAGGCCGCCTCGGCGCGGCGCTCGCCACCCTGTTGTGCGTGGCGCCCGCCTGCTGGTGGCACCGCAAACCGAGCGCCCAGGGCGTCGTGGCGGCGCCGGCCGGCGAGGTCGCCCTCCAGGTGACCAACCACAACTTCCTCGACGTGGTCGTGTATGTGCTGCACGACGGGCAGCGCACCCGCGTCGGCACGGTGACAGGCTCGTCCAGCCAGATCTTTTATTTCCCGGTACGGCTGCTCGGGCAGGGCCATGAAATCCAGCTGTACGGCGACGCCATCGGCAGCCCGGATTTCGCCCGCACCGAGCGGCTGACCATCCAGCCGGGACAGTACATCGAGTGGACGCTCGAGTCCGACCTGAGACGCTCGAGCGTGGGGGTGTACTAGGCTGCGGTGAGCCGCACTAGCGCGGCGTCCCGGGACCACCCGGCGCGGGTACTCCACCGCCGGCCGAGCCGAATGCCTGGTAGCTGGCGAGCAACGCGAGGATCGATCCGCCGGCGAGCAGCACGATCCGGCCCCGCGACACGCGGCGCTCTTCCAGCGACGCGACGAAGGCGCGCGGCACGACCACGGTCTCGCCCTGCCAGGAGAGCACGTCGCCCCGGCGCAGCTCGACTTGCGAGACCGACACGCTGAGCCCGCGCTCGCTCGTGCTCTGGAACCGCCCCCGTACCACCCGGACGTCGGGGCCGATGTAGCGCGCCAGATCCTCGGAGCCGGCCTCCGTGAGCGTGACGGCCAGGTACGTCGCGGGCTCCGGCCCGGGCGCCGCGAGGGGCCGATAGATGTAGCACCCCGCGAGCGCGCAACACCACAGCACCAAAGCGGGCGTGCGGCCGAGCATACCCTGAATCAAACGTACGTGACCGTGGCTGGCCAGAGCAACACGGGGAGCGAACCGTCCCCCGACGATCCGCTCCCCGTAATCACCACGCCGGTCCCCGTTACGGGCAGTCCCCCGTGTCGTTGGGATTCCGGAACCCGTTGGTGGCGAGCTGCTCGCTCGTGGTCGGAATGTGCGAGTTGACGTTCCCCTCGGTGCCTCCATAGTAAAGGCGCCCAGGGATCTTGCCGCGCCAGATCGGATTGGCCTTGAGGTACGGGGTGAGGGTCGGCACGCACGCGCGGCGATAATCGCTCCACACCTCGATGTTCTGGAACAGCGCCACGTATTTCTCGATCATGATCGAGTCGAGCAGGGCCGGGCCCGTGATGGCGACGAGCGCCGGCAGCGGCGCCACCGCTCGAGCGTTGTTGAGATGCGTGAGCGCCACCGGGTCGTTTCCGGTCTGGCTGTACGCTTCCGCGAGAATCAGCTCGTTCTCCTGGTAGGTCACGAGGGGCTGCCGAAAATCCTGCACGTTGCGGCCGCCGCCCTTGATCGCGGAGATCGAGTCGCTCGGCTGAGACACGTTCATGTCTTGACCGCCGTACCCGCCGCCCTTGTTTTTTCCGTAGTACTGCGGCAGGCGCGGATCGCTGCGCGCCTTCATGAGGTCCACCAGGAACTTCCCNNNGGAACTGGTACCAGATGTTGCGTTCGGAGGTCGCCGACGTATGGAACGTTTTCAAGTCCCCCGCCGCGGACGCGATGCCGGACGTGGCCGCCGTGATGGCGTTGCCGTACACCGCGGCCTTATTCGCCGCGGCTTCTACCGTGTGTAGGTAGTACCGCGCCTTCAGGGTGTTCGCCGCTGCGATCCAGTTCGCCTTGTTCCCGCCATACACCAGATCCTGCGGGCCGGGCCCGCCCCCCGGCCCCCCGAGCTCGACGATCGCCTGCGACAGGAGCGCCTGCACCGAGTCGTACACGGCGGCCTGGCTGTCGAGCGTCGGTGTCGCGTCCGAGCCCACGGCGTCGCTGTAGGGGATGTCGCCCCACAGATCGGCCGCCGTCCCGATATCGAACGCTTCCCAGATCTTGGCGATGCCGAGGTACACGCTGTCGCCATCAGCGCGGGCACTCGCTTCGATCTTGCGCAGGTCGATCAGCCCGCCGCCCGTGTACACGTTGAACCAGTTGCCGTCCCAGCTGAACTCGTCGACGACATACCGGCTGTACTGCTCCACGAACCGGCCGCCCACGCCGGCGCACTGCTGCATCCACATGCACACCGTCATCGCGACCGAGTTCTCCTGCGAGCTGAACAAGTTGGCCTGCACGCCCACGAACAGCTGGTCGCGGGTGGCCGCACTCGGCTGGTTGGGATCGCTGCTGAGCTTCTCACCGGTCAGGAAACTGCCGCAACCCGCGGCGGCCAGAGCCACGCCCAGGGAGACGGCCACGACTTTGATTGCGCGAATCATGAGTCGATCTCCTCGGGGCTAGCGGTTCAAGGTGATGGTGAACACGAACGAGCGGCTCTGGGGATTGCCGAAATACTCCGACCCCTGAATCGCGTCGGCGGACCCGCCGCCGCTCGTCTCGGGATGTCGATGCTCCCGAGGCCGAGCGAGCTCTGCACCCACGGCGCGTCCAGCGTGTAGGTGACCGATACCTCGCGCAGCTTGACGTAGCCATCGTCGTCGAGACACGCCTCGTCGTAGTTCGTGAACGCGCACGGGGCGAGGTTCCCGTTGTACCAGTTCTGGCCGATCGGAACCGCCATTCCGGCCCCCGGGCCGGCGACCGGCCCGTCGTACCAGCCACCTTTGCCGAACGTCCGCACGCTCAGCGGGTCATTGGGGTCCGCCACGCAGCCTGTTGACGTGCAGATAGCGCGATGCTCGGTGTCCTTGTGCGTGCCGTAGCTCCAGAGCGCTCCCTTCGAGCCATTGGCGACGACGCCGCCGTGCCGGATGTCGAGCAGCCCGGAGAGCTGCAGCTTGCGATACCGCAACGCCGTGCGCACGCTGCCCGTCCAACGCGGGTTCGGGTTGGAGATGATTCTTGCTTTGGGGTCCCCCAGGGGAAAGCCGTCGGCGGCGATGTAGAGCGCGCCCTGCGGCGCCCCGGCACACGCCGCGGCGAGGCCCTCCACGAGCGACGTGTCGCTGATCCCGCAACGGACGAA
>VBJE01000334.1 GCA_005879675.1 Chloroflexota bacterium | reverse complement strand
GGATATCCCTAAATGCCGTCGCCTTCATGATGGATATGATCGCCGGGCTTGACGGCGAAGGGCGGTTAGGCCAACGAGATCGCGGTTCCGATGATGCAGGGTTGGTTCGCGTTACGGAAACTACGGCCCACCACAACATAAAGCGTCCGCCGACGACCACTGGCCCAAGATCTAGGGCCATCACCCAGGCAGTACTCCCATACGGCGCGCCAGCCAAGGCGAGGCTTGCGTCAACCAAGAGGACGACCACGGCAGCGGGGATGAGTTGAGCGCCGCATAGGGCCGTAGGTGACAGCCGTCAACCCATTCGGGGCTCGTGCTGCAGAGAAAGAGCGGTGATCGCCGCCAGCGCTGCGGTGCCCACCAGTATCGCGCCGAGGACGTGCACGCCCGACACTTGAGGAAGGCCAACGCAACCGCGTCCAGGTACACAGGTCTCGACAGCGAGCGCTCGCATTGAGCGCGAGAGGGTGATTGCCATGAGCAATGAGCTCCCGGCCCATATCTCGAGACCCGCGAAGGGAAGGGCTGAGAGACCCGCGGTCACTCCAATCAGCGAGAGAAGAAAGGCGCCACAGCTCGGACACCCCGCGGCAAACGCCCCTAATGCGCCGCCGGCAATCGTCCCGCTTTGGCCTCGAATCGCTAACCGGGCCCGAAGCAGCATGGCTGCGATCCCCGTGTTGGCGCCGAAGAGAACAAAGGCCAGAGGGACCAGCATGGCGAGGATGACGAGATAAAGCGGCGTCGCCGAGAGCCGGCCCAGCATCGTGTGCAGGGTCGTGACCTGGACCAGCAGCAGGTAGTAGGCGGCGGCGATCACCAGCAAGCCAGCGACCGCAGTCGACAGGAAGTCAGGCCGCCTCATCAACGCCACAGCGGCTGATTTGACGGCAGATGCGTCGCTAGGTCGTCCCGGGGACTTCGTGCTTTCCACCGCAGCCGTCAACCAGATCGATGACCCTGGCGACCTCCGGTGCTCCGAACTGCTTTTGTGCGATTAGGTATTTCGCCAGACCTCGGAATGCGTACCAGCGCCAGCATTTGCAGCAGCAGGGCGCCTTGTCGTGCGTCATCGCCATCGCCGAGTCGTACGTCGCCTGCTGCCCGGGATTTAGTCGGATGGAGTCGTCATAGGCGAGCAGCAGCTTGGCGAGGGAAACCGGCACGTCGTACGGATCGCTCGGGACTGCATCGACCTCGCGATAGGCTCGCAGCCGTTCCACCTGAGCCTGATAAGTCTCCATGTCCATCGCGTTGCAGCACGAGCCCTGCAGATGTGACAAACCTGGGTAAGAGCGGACTGTTGCGGGCGTGAGATCGCAGCTGTTGCTCCTCTGCGCAGACAGGTATCGGAACTGGACGTCGGTGCCGGCTTCGCCGGCGGAGGCGTTGCCGGTCGCGGGCGTCGCAGTCCCGAAGTCGAAAAAATGGACGTTCAATGCAGTGGCGGCAACGATGCCTGCCACCGCCAGCAAGCCAGTCAAGGGCAGCCAATGGCGGCGCCACCAGGGAGGTGCCAGCCTTCGGGCGTTGTGCGGTCGCTTGGCGGCTGGCCCTGCGTCGCCGGCTGAGGGTGAGGACGCGCTCGGCCTACTTCTCGAGTTGCTCAAGGGTCGGCTCTGCCGGCAGTCGGTGTTCAGCCGCAGCTTCCGGCTCGGCTCCACTCGTCGGATCCTCCTCGCGGCGCCTCAATTCCAGGCGCAGCTCGGCGACTTGGCTCTCCAACTCGGCGACCCTCGGATCCGGCCGCATCGAGCCGTGGTCCATGCCCCGCATCATCAGCCACATCATCAGCCCCATCGTGATCGGGCAAACCACGATGAGGAGGTAGGGAAGAAGCTGGCTCACGCCAGCGGCGGAGGAGAAATACTATCGGCCATTAGTACCACGCGCCGATAGTATCAGATGGGCGGCCACCTCGCCTGGGCGTACCACGTCAGCAACGGCGAGATCAGCGGCAGCCAGCGGTCGGTGAGCAACAGCGCTCCCACCGCCGCGAGGAGGACTCCGGCCACTCCCTGCACCAGCGCGGTACCGCGACCGATCCGTCCAATGATTGAACGCAGCCCCGGAACTGAAAGGCTGAGAGCAACGAACGGCACACCGAGGCCGAGGCTGTAGGCGGCGAGCAGGACGACTCCCTGCTGGAGCTGAGCAGTGGTCCCGGCCAGCGTGAGGATGGCGGCGAGGACCGGTCCGATGCAGGGAGTCCAGGTGATCGCGAACGCGGCCAGTCTCCTCCTCGGCTGAGCCAGCCGACCCGCGCTTCGAGCACGAGGACCAGGCCCATAACGAGAATCAACACGCCGGCGATTCGGCTGAGCGGAAACCGGTAGTTCAACAGCAATGCCCCGAGCTCTGAGGCTGTGGCGCCCAGCGCCATGACGACCAGGGAGAAGCCGGCGACGAAGAGGGTGGCCGCGATCACCGTCCGGCGTCTCGCAGTTGCCTGGGCCTCCCCGATCGACACCCCGCTGAGATAGGCGAGGTATCCCGGCAGGAGGGGGAGGCAGCAGGGCGAGGTGATTGAAATCACCCCTGCTCCGAAGGCGACCGCGAGGCTGATGGCGTCCAAAACCCCTTCATGCTAGCCCAGGTACTATCGGGTGCTAGTAGTGAGACTCTCATTTGTCGGCTGGGGATTCGGCGGCGCCGCGGCAGCGCTACTCTTCGGCGCGCTCGGCTGGGGTTTGCTGCATCCGGCGCAAGCGCCGCCGGCCAGCATCATCGGCAAGGCCGCACCCGATCTCACGATCGTGAGCCTGGACGGCAGGCGGGTCAGCGTCGCCGACTTTCGCGGCGCACCGCTGGTCGTCAATTTCTGGGCGTCGTGGTGTGTGCCTTGCCGTCGGGAGGCTCAGGCGCTGAACTCTGCCGCGAAGAAGTACGCGGGGCGGGTGCAATTCCTTGGCGTCGACATCCAGGACACGGACGCAGCGGCTCGCGCCTATCAGGCCGAGATTCAGAGTCCCTATCCGGTCGGGCCCACGGTCGAAGGCACCTACCGGCAGTGGGGTGTCAGCGCGCCGCCCGAGACATTTTTCGTCGACCCCCAGGGCATCGTCGTCTCGCGCTATGTCGGTCCGCTCAGCGAAAAGGTGCTCGAGGTGTACTTGAGCCAACTGGGCCCATGAGGACCTACCTTCGCTGGCTTCAGGTCGCGGCACTGTCCCTCGCCGTAGCGATCGCGGCGGCGTTCTTCGCGCGCCTCTTGCTGAGCCCGGCGACAGGGGAAATCGTGGTACTGGCCAGCGCCCGGCAACCTGACCGGATCGGGGCGAGCACCGTCGAGCTGCATTCGGCCTCGGGCTGGCTGCGACTCGGCGACTTCAATGCCACAGGTGTGCCCGCGGCACCCGGGACCGCCACTCTCGTGGGGGCGAAAGCCCCGATCGGGACTTATGACGCAATCCGCCTGGGCGGACGGTCGTTCCCGGCCACCATCTCGGTCCGGAAGACGGCCCTCGAAACCGTGTTGGTCGCGGTCAGCCAAGGCTTGCCGGCGGCGGGGGGCGTTTATGCCGGAGGGGAGAGTGTCAGCCTCGGGCTCAACGAGCTCTCCGGCCAGATGAAGGCGATGCCCGACTTCGCCCTGGTCGACCAGTTCGGCCGCTCGTTCACCCGGGACTCAATCCTCGGTCACGACGCGATCGTGGCCGCCTTCCACACCACTTGCCGCGAGAGCTGCCCGATCTACACCGGGCTCTTCCTCCAGCTTCGCAGGGAGCTCCCGGCATCTGTCCTCTTGGTCGAAGCGACCACGGACCCTTGGACCGACACTCCCCAGGTTCT
>VBJE01000093.1 GCA_005879675.1 Chloroflexota bacterium | reverse complement strand
TCCACGAGTTTCGCAACCTGCTCGCGGTGATCGTCAATTACAGCGAGCTCATCGCCGATGAGACCGGCGACCCGGAGGCGGTCAAGGCGGACATTCAGGAGATCCGGTCAGCGGCCGAGCGCGCGATCGCGCTCACGGACAAGCTTCCGCGGCCGGCCGGCCCGGCATGACGGTCACGCACAAGCCCGACACCGCGCCCCACTCGGCCCTTGTCCACCGCGACATCGCGCTGGTGGTCGACGACGACGACCAGGTGCTCCGCCTCGTCAAGCGCGTGCTCGAGCGGGCGGGATTCGAGGTCGTGACCGTGAGCGACGGACTTGCCGCGCACGAGGCGGCGGTGGAGTGGCGGCCCGACATCATCCTCCTCGACCTGATGCTGGGCGAGACCACGGGCGACCAGATCATGGCCGCGCTGCGCGAAGACTTCCGGACACGCCTCATCCCCGTCGTCTTCCTCACCGTCCGCGACTCGCTGAAGGACAAGGTCGAGCATCTGCTGTCGGGCGCGGACGACTACGTCACCAAGCCGTTCATCCCGGAAGAGCTCGTGGCTCGACTGCGCGCGGTCATGACGCGCTCGACCACTGCGCGCGGGCTGAGCCCGCTGACAGGGATGAGCGGCAACGCCGACATCCTGCGCGAGATCAGCCGCCGGCTCGTCCAGCACAGCAGGTTCGCCGTGCTGTACCCGGACATCGACGCCTTCAAGAGCTACAACGACCACTACGGCTTCCTGCGCGGCGACGACGTCATCAAGACGCTTGCCACGATCATCCTCGAGGTGCTCGAAGAGCACCACTCCGGCCAGCACTTCGCCGGTCATGTCGGCGGCGACGACTTCGTGATCCTCACCGAGCCGAGCCTGGCCGAGGTGATCGCGACCGAGATCACGCGGCGATTCGACGAGGCGATTCCAGCGCTGTACGACCCCGTCGACCGGGACCGCGGATGGATCGAGTCCGAGGAGCGCAACGGCGCCATGCTGCGCACGCCCCTGGTCTCGGTGTCGATCGGCATCGTCATCGCCGAGCCGGGCAGCTACAGCAGCCCCGCGGCGGTGGCCGCGCGCGCGTCGGAGGTCAAGGGCGTCGCCAAGCGCATGCCCGGCTCGAAGTGGGTCCTCGACCGGCGGCGCCCACCGGAGCGATTCAGGTGATGAACCTCTGTCATTTAAGGAAGAGGCACGGTCGAAACCCGGTGCTAGCATCCGACCCGGCTCGAGTGACATGAGCGAGGTCACGACCGTACTCCCGCCAGGCCAACCCGACGATACCCGCCCGCGCCGGCTCAAGGCCGTGGTCCACAGGCTGGACGGCGGACTCGAGGACGGGGAGTCCGACGCGCGCACGATCGCCGGCGAGGGATTTCCGCTCTACTCGCAGCATGACCCGTCGCGAGCGCGGTTCGTCCCTACACGCGACATCAAGTACGTGGTCTTCGGGTCCGTCGAAGACCCGAACCTGGAGGATGACCCGGGCGACGCGAGCACCGGCCGCAAGGCGATCCTGCGCTTTCGCGACGGCGAGTGGATCGCGGCCTACATCGAGCCCAGCGTGCAGCCTTACGCCGAAGGCATCTCGATCAAGATCCGGCTGCCGGAGGTGCAGAAGGTCATCCCCGCGGTCGCGGTGGCGGCCTCGCTGCTGGACACGCAGTTCGTCGACACCTGGACCGTCGCGGCCGCCTCGGCGCCGCCACCCCCGCCCGGCACGCCGAGACGTCGTCGCTCAGACCTCCTCGAGGCCGCCGCCCGCCAGGGCCGGGACCTCAACAAGCTCGCCAACGATTTTCGCGACCGCCTGGCGCTGATCCGCGACGTCGGTCTGACGACCGGCGACACGATCGCTTTCTCGCGCGCGGTGCGCACGCACCTCGACCGCTTCCTGCTGGACGACAACATCACCCTCAACCCGCAAGAGAAGTCGGCCCTCGCCGACATCATCCTTCGCGCCGCCGTCGGCTACGGCCCGCTCGATGGCCTGCTCCACGACCGCTCGGTGAGCGAGATCATGGTCAACGGTCCCGACCAGATCTTCATCGAGCGCCGCGGCGTCCTGACCAAGGCCGAGGTCCGCTTCGAGGACGAGAACCAGCTGCTCGAGACGATCAGGCGCATGGTCGCAACGACCGGCCGCCACATCGACGGCCTCAACCCGATGGTCGACGCCCGCCTGCCGGACGGAAGCCGTGTCAACGCCATCATCCGGCCGGCCGCGATTCACGGCCCGGCGCTCACCATCCGCAAGTTCAAGGACGCGGTTCTCGGCATTGAGGACCTGAAGCACGAGGGCAGCCTCAGCCCCGCGATGGCGGAGTTCTTGCAGGCTGCGGTGCTGGGCCGCATGAACATCCTCGTCTCGGGCGGCACCGGCTCCGGCAAGACCACGACGCTGAACGTGATCGCCCGTTTCATCCCGCACAACCAGCGGGTGATCACCATCGAGGACGCCGCCGAGCTGCAGATCGACCACCCGCACGTCATCGCCCTCGAGCACCGGCCGCCCAACGTGGAGGGCAAGGGCGAGCTGACGATCCGCCAGCTGCTGCGCAACAGCCTCCGGATGCGCCCCGACCGCATCCTCGTCGGAGAGGTGCGCGGCTCCGAGGCGCTCGACATGCTGCAAGCGATGAACACCGGCCACGACGGCTCGATGTCGACCATTCACTCGAACTCTGCACGCGACGCCCTGTCGCGCCTGGAGACGATGGTGATGATGGCCTCGATCGACATCCCGTTCGAGGCCGTGCGGGCGCAGATCGCTTCCGCCGTCAACCTGATCGTCCACCAGGCGCGCATGCCGGACGGCCGGCGCAAGGTGGCTCAGATCGCGGAGGTCGTCGGCTACGACGCAAATGGCGCGATCCTCCGCGACATCTTTCTGCTTGGCCTGGGTTCGGATCTCAGGCTCGAGTACAACTCCACCGGCTACGTGCCGACGGCGCTTGACAAGGCGGCCTTCTACGGCGTCCAGGTCAACCAGGACCTCTTCGACCCCAACAAGGCGCGGTTCATCCCCGCCGGCTCGGACAGCATGATGCCGGTCGTCAAGGACCCGCTCATGTCGGGCCAGGGGAAGACCGAGAACGTGGTCCGGCAGGTGGTCGTCGTCCCGTTCAGCTCCGAGCGGCCCGCCCCCGCGACGCCGCCCGTGACTCATGGCTCCGCGACGCAGATGGTGGCGCAGACCCCGGAGATCCAGGAGGAGATGCGCAAGCTGATCGACGCGGCGCGGTCGGCTGTTGCCGACCTGCAGGCAGTCGCCCCGCCGCCCGCGGAGGCCCCCCCTGCGGCGCCTTCCCCTCCGATCGGCCAGGGGCCTACACCGCCCCCTCTATCCCCTGTCGTCTATCCCACGCCTCCGGCGCCCGCCTACCCCGCCGAACCCACCACGCCTCTGCCGGTCCTGTACGCCTCGCCGCCTGACGGCGGCCAGGGCCAGCAGGCGCTTGAGGCGGCGACCGCGATGGCGCGCGCCACCACCGCCCTCGGCCAGCTGGCGGCGGCCTCGAGCGGGTTCAGCGGCGTCCTGCCCACAGTGACCGCGAGGGAAGGCTCCGGCGGGCCCGCCGGCGCTTCGCGCCGCATCCAGGCCGTGATCGAGACGATGATCACCCGCCGCGGCCTCAGCCTCCGTCTTGCGCCCGCGTTGACCGACTCGTTCGAGGGCGCGGAGCTCAAGGCCAGCGATTACGCGAAGGAGAACAAGATCAGCAAGGACTCGGCCGGGCGCGAGCTCAGGCTTGCCACCGAGGCCGGCCTGCTGCAGGCGGTCCGCTACCCGCAAGGCGAGGCCGGCTTCCGCGCCTCACAGGGCCTGCTGCGCGAGATCGCGGAGGGTCTCGGCCAGCCGATCAACGCGGCCGCGCCGTTGACGGCGGAGACGATCATCGGCAGCCTCGCGGTCGGCCAGACCGAGGGCACCGTGACGATCATGTTCACCGACGTCGAGGAGTCGACGCGCCTGCTCTCGACGCGGGGCTTCACCGCCTCGCACGAGATCATGAAGGCGTACGAGACGATCATCGAGGACCGGGTCGCGCAGCACGCGGGCCGGCGGATCAAGGGCCTCGGCGACGGCTTCATGATCAGCTTCGGCTCCTCGCGTCACGGCGTCGAATGCGCGCTCGACATCCAGCAGGCGATCACCGAGTACAGCAAGCAGAACCCGGAGCGAAAGCTGCGGATCCGCATCGGTCTCAACACCGGCGAGGTGGTTGAGGAGGCCGGCGACATCTTCGGCGCGGCGGTCAACGTCGCGGCGCGGGTCGCGGGCAAAGCGAAAGGCGGCGAGATCCTGGTCTCCGAGATCGTCCGCCAGCTGGTCGGCCCGGTGTCGGAGATGAAGTTCGAGTTTCGCGGCCGCTACAAGCTCAAGGGCTTCCCCGACCGGTGGCGCCTGCACGAGGTGACCGCGGGCGAGGTGAAGGATGCGCGGCGCGTCCTGACCTCGGCCAACGGCTTCGTCGACCGCGAGCAGGAGCGGCTCGACATCCGCATGGTCCTCGACCGCGCGGCAACCGGCAATGGATCGCTGATCTTCCTCACCGGCGCCCCGGGGATCGGCGCCTCGCGCCTCGCTTCCGAGGTCGCGGGCGAGGCCTCGGCCAAGGGTTGGCTGGTGCTCGGCGGGCGCTCCCTGGAGAACCACGGCGTGCCCTACGGCCCCTTCCGCGAGGTCCTTCAGGCGGCCGTGGCCGCGACCCCGGCCAAGGCGTTGGTGGAGGCGGCGGGGCATCATGGCCCGCTGCTCGCGGCCCTCGTTCCGAGCCTCCAGCAGAAGGCCCGCGGCATCGCCGCTGCTCATGACATGCCGGCGGACAGGGTCCGGGAGCAGCTCTTCAAGGCGGTCTACGAGTTCCTCAGCGGCATCCAGGGCGCCAAGCCGTTGTTGATCGTGCTCGACAACCTGCAGTGGGCCGATCAGGCGTCCGTGCTCCTGCTCCGCGACCTGGCGCTGCGCATCAACAGCAGCCGCATGGTCTTGCTCGGGACGTACTGGGACTCAGAGCTGGATTCAGGCCGGCCGTTCGCCACCACCCTGTCGCGGCTCTTGAAGCGCCGCCGCGCCCAGCGCATCGTGCTCGGCCGCCTGTCCGACCACAGCGTGGACCGCATGATCTCCGGCCTGACCGAGACGCCGCTCACAGCGGTGCAGCTGGCCGGCATCGAGGCCGCGACCGAAGGCAACCCGCTCTTCGTCGAGCAATCGCTCCACTATCTCTCCGAGTCCGAGACCATGCTGGGCGGCGCGGCGCGGGCGCACGCGAGCTACACCGAGGAGGACCTCGAGCTCGCGCAGAGCGTGCGCGGACTCATCGGCCGGCGAATCCAGCGCCTGAGCGAGCCCGCGCAGCGGATGCTCGTCGCGGCCGGTGTCATCGGGCACGATTTCGACATCCCGCTGCTCGAGGCGTTCGGGGAGCTCTCCGGCCACGAGCTGCGTGACGCGCTCGACGAGGCGACCCGTGGTCACTTCCTCGTCGCCGCCGGCAAGGATATGTATCGGTTCGCGCACGACCTCGTGCGCCAGCGCGTGCTCGCGGCGCTGCCACTGCCGCGCCTACAGGCGTATCACCTCGCGGTCGCCGACACGCTGGAGCGCGTTTATGGCAAGGCCGCGCACGACCACTCGGCCGAGATCGGGTACCACCTGTACCAGGCAGGCACCGCGGCCGACGGCGCGCGCACGGCCGCCTACCTGACAGATGCCGCGACCAAGGCGCTCTCCATCGGCGGGTTTGAAGAGGTGCTGCGCCTGGTCGATTCGGCGCTCCAGCTCCTGCCGGCGGACCGGACGCGTGAGCGCGCGGCGGCCCTGGCGAGCCGTGCGAGCGCGCTGTGGGGCCTGGGCCGCCTCGAAGATGCGAAGGCGGCCTGGCGCGGCGCGGTCCAGCGCTACGAGGAGCTCGGCGACACCAAGGCGGCAGCCGCCATGCACCGCCGCATCGCCCACCTGGAAGCGCGCGGAGAAGTCCACGAAACCAACGGCGCGGCGCCAAGCGACGTCGTGGTCGCCCAGCAGGTCGTCAGCTAGTCACTACCCCTAATTGGTCAACCGGCTGGCCGGCGGTACCGGAGCATAGATAGAGGCGTAGGCGATGCTCGGCATCGATTCGCTGAACACGAGCGAGCCGACCACGATCCCTCCCGTGCCCGGCCCTTCGAAGACGTTCGGTGAAACGAACGAGATCACCGCCGCGGGAGCGTAGATCAACCCGACGTATGCGGAGTTGGTCGTCGCGCCCAACGAGTTGCTGCACGTGTTCGCGGGCGGGAACCCGATGCCGGGTTCGTAGAGGCTCACCCAGTCGTACTGGTAGCCGCTGAAGATGTACGTGTCGCCGGTGGTGACCGAGTTGATGCATCCCCCTGACGGGACGTAGAACTCGACCGCGCCTGGAGTGATCGCAGCGGGACACGTGGCGAAGGCGCCTCCGACCGTCTTGCAGAAGTTCTCGTTGGCGCGATCGCCGGCGGCGCCCGCCCCGCGGCCTGGGTTCTGATTCGGCAGGCCCGCCTGCAGCGGAGCGGTCTGGGGCTCGGGCGGATACGCGCCGCTGGTGCCGGGCGCGGCGAGGGCGTTGGGCGCCCAGCTGCCGAGGTAAATCGAATCGATGACCAGCTCGGCATTGCCGAGGCTGCAGCCGCCACCAACGTAGATAGGGCATGGCGAAGTGAGGGTATTGGACATCGTGCCTGTGACGGCCACGTTGCCCACGTAGCCGAACGGACCGCCGCACGCGTTACCGGGCTGGCCGAGATAGACGTTGTACGAAGCCGCGCCGGCCACGTTGCTGATGTCGATCACGATGTCATTTCTCGTCGCCGTGTTCACGGTGCGGCACATCGACGGAGCGCTCTCACGGGTGTACGTCACGCCGCCGTAGGTGTCGCTGCGCACGGAAGTGATCTCGACCGCCCACTGCCCGTTACGCACGGGGTTGCGTGGATCGTTGTTGGTGGCGAGCTGGAAGGAGCCCGCGCAGTTGAAGCCTCCGGTGTTCCAGAACTGGTACGACGACAGGACCGTGTTGCTGCCGGCCACCGATTCGTCAGGTGGCTTGAGCTCGTTGCTGACGAAATCGGCGTTGTTCGTGTAGCCGGCCAGCCATTCATAGACGCCGCCGGCCAAAAACCAGCATTTGCCGGTTGTCAGGTTCGGGTTCGACGCGTATGCACCCGGCCGCAGCGTGACGCTGGTGCCGATCGCCTGGCCACCGCCAGGGACCGAGGGTGGCGGGAAGTTGGGGTCAGCGAGGTGAAACCCGGAGCGTGTGGCCCCGGCGACATCGGGATAGGTGCAAGGGGTCGAGGCGCCGCTCGAGTAGCACGCGTTGACCGCCCCCGGCACCGACGCCTGGCATCGCGCGTAGGTGTCGCCGGCGACGCGCATCGTGGCGCCTGCGACCGTGATCGTGCCGTTTGCAACCACGTCGCCCGTGACCGACATCGTCGAGCCGGTGCCAAGCAGGCTGATCGCGGTGCCGCCCGCTCCGCCGCAGCCGGCCTGGTCGAGGGCGGCCACCGCGGGCGTGAAGCGCTGGTTGTTGGCGTCGCCGTTGGCGCTCGCCCCAAGCGTCGGAGTCGTGCCATTTGTGAGCACGCGCGCGAACTGCAACTGCAGCGATCGCGTCGCCGAGATCGTGAAGCTGCTGCCCTGCGGGCCGTTGAAGCGGGCGACGTCGGTCAGCACCGTGCCGTCGGAGTAAGTGCACGTCACGGTCCACGGGCTGGCTCCCGGCGTGCCGTAGCCGGTGCAGGCCGCAGCGCTGTAGAGCCGGAGGTTGGCGCCGAAGAGCGTGGTCGCGGCCTGCTCGGCGGCCACGTAGCTGCCGCTCTGCTGATACTTGTCCGCGGCGGCGAGCGCGGCGGCGTCGACCGCGCCCTGCAGGTCGCGGCGCAGAGCGTAGGCGCGCGAGCCGTCGATGGCGAGCGCCACCATGCCGATGATCACGGTCAGCATGAGCGCGATGAGCACGATCGCCTGCCCACCCTGATTCTGGTGGTGGCTGCCTCGCTCCACTGGGGAGAGGGATCGAGGGCGAGGGGATCCCTTGACCACGACCGTCAGTATTCCGTTCTGTACACGGCCGCCGCGATGATCACGACGTGGTCGGCGGTCACCTGGGCGACGATCGGCGTGATCAGGACGAGGTTGAACTTGAGCGTGACCTGGAGCTGGTCGTTCCCGACCGCCGGGTTCACGGCGCTGCACCCGCCGGCCGAGGCCGATGCATACTCGCCGCCCGGGGCGTTGGGCGGAGGGTTGGCCTCGACCGAGCCGGGCGGCGCCGGCTCCGTGACGTACAGCCAGGCCGCGTTCTGAGGAGGCGTGGATGCGCTCACCGGGCCCTGCGGGCATGGCTGCGTGACGGGGATGCCGACCATCTGCGCCGTGACCGCGTTGAGCACGTCGGTGTTCGTCGGCAGCTGGTTGGACGCGCGGGCCGCGACGCGCGCGCCCTCGCGCGCGGCGTGGTTGAGGGTGTCGTAGTAGAAGATCGCGCGTCCGATGTCGATGACGCCGAACAGCAGGAGCAGGAGCACCGGGGAGACCAGCGCGAACTCGATCAGCGCCTGGGACTTCTGCTCTCGGAGCCGCCTCAACTTCCCTGCACCGTCATGTGCTGGTTGACGGCGACCCTGAAGACCCCGAACTGCGACTGGACCAGCGGCGTGAGCGGCCCATAGGTGTACAGCACGATCACGTTCAGGTCGAGCTGTCCCTGGTTGGTGGCGGGGCTCGTGAAGTCCAGCCCGGCCGTGTTGTTGTAGCAGATGTAGAGCCAGGGCTGGCCGGCGCTCGCCGGGTAGGCCGCCGACGCAAAGGGCGGGTTGTGAAACGCGTTGCCATCGGTGGGGTTCGGGCACGTCGTGGCCGGGTTCTTGAGCACCGATGCGGGCAGCCCGATCGACGCCAGCTCCGTGTCCACGGCGGCCTTGATCTCGGCATCGTCGAGGTACGGGTGGGACCGGCTGGGCGTATCGAACCAGGCTCCGTGCCGGGCGCCTTCCCGCGCCGCGTTGGAAAGGGCCTCCGAGACGTAGACCGAGCGGCCGATGTCGACGAGCCCTCCCACGAGCAGGAGCAGCACCACCGACGACACCGCGAACTCCACCAGCGACTGGCCGCCCTGCGCCTGCGGTGGGGCCGAAAGTGACGCGTTCGGTGTCAGGTAAGGGGGGCTCGGCACCGGGATATCTTGCCTATGATTGGTCGGCCTTGCGGACGTTTAGCACAATTACTTCGCGCCGGCCATTCACCTTTCTCGGCGTCCTGCTGGCCCTGCTGGTGATCGTTGCTTTCGTCCTCGTTGCGCTCAACGCCAGCGCGGCCAACAACAGTCCCCAGCTGACGGTCGTGATCGCGTCGAGAGACCTGCAGCCGCGGGTACCCATCACCGCGGGCGACCTTACGACCCAGCCGATCTCGGTCCCGGCGAGCTACCCGAAGATCTACTTCACCAATGCAGCCGAGGTCCGGGGCATGATCCCGCTCGTCGCCATCACGACCGGCCAGGCGATCACGGCCAACGAGGTGGCCAGGCCCAACGACGCGCTCGGTCCGAAGTCGGAGTATCTGGCGATCCCGCACGGGTACGTCGCCCTCACCATCCCGACCAGCGAGCAGCAGGGGGTCGCCGACTACATCCAGCCCGGCGAC
>VBJE01000214.1 GCA_005879675.1 Chloroflexota bacterium | reverse complement strand
GCCACCGATGCGCAGTTCGCGGCAGCGCTCGGGAAGTTCGAGTCGGCGGACGCCACCGACTGGCTGGCCCGCGGCCACGCCCTCTACGCCGACCTCCTGGAGGCCCGGGGCGACCTGGTGGCGGCGAACCGGCACCTCCGACGCGCGCTGGCAGCCCTGGGAATGCGCGGAACACCTGTCCAGGACGCGCGCACAGCGATCGCCTGACGAGCGGTTGGCGGGCGATCGCCAGGCGTTTCTACTTGCGAGTCGCCACCCTCCTGAGCTAACAATAGGGGCCAGGTGGCCCAGCCCAATCGGTGGCTCGAGGGGGAGTTGATCTGATGCCGGTAGTCCTGGTCGTGGACGACAGCGCGCCGAACCGCGAGATGATCCGCATCTACCTCTCCACGATCGACGTCGACGTGCAGCAAGCGGGGGACGGTGTCACCGCCCTGGAGATGATCGAGGCCCAGGCGCCCGACCTCGTCCTGCTCGATGTCCGCATGCCGCGCATGGACGGCTACGAGGTGTGCCGCCGGATCAAGGCGATGCCGCGCGGACGCCTGCTGCCGGTGGTGATGATCACCGGCCTCAGCCAGACGACGCACCGGGTGATGGCGCTCGAAGCCGGCGCCGACGACTTCATGGCCAAGCCGGTCGAGGGTGCGGAGCTGATCGCGCGGGTCCGCTCGGCCCTGCGGCTGAAAGAGCTCTACAACACCCTCGACAGCGCCGAGCATGTGATCTTCTCGCTCGCCACCGCGGTCGAAGCCAAGGACTCCTTCACCGAGCGCCACACGCACCGTGTCGGCGAGTCGGCGCGCCTGCTCGGTCAGAAGCT
This sequence comes from Chloroflexota bacterium, assembly GCA_005879675.1. Lineage (GTDB taxonomy): Bacteria > Chloroflexota > Dormibacteria > Dormibacterales > Dormibacteraceae > 40CM-4-65-16. The sequence continues at coordinate 35,110 of VBJE01000214.1, read as the reverse complement.
CGGGCTCTCGGAGCCGACGCTCGACACCCTGTACCGGGGCGGGATCATCCACGACATCGGCAAGATCGGCGTCTCGGACTCGATCCTCCACAAGCCCGGACCGCTCAACGCGATCGAGCTGCCGCTTATGCAGGCGCATGTCGAGATCGGTGAGAGCATCGTCCGTCCGCTGCATTCGACGTCGGGCCTGCTGCCGATCATCCGTCACCACCACGAGCGCTACGACGGGTCGGGCTACCCGGACGGGCTGAAGGCGCGGGAGATTCCACGCGTCGCGCGGATCGTGTCCGTCTGCGACGCGTTCGACGCGCTGGTCAACGACCGTCCTTACCGCACGCGCCGGTCGACCGAGGAGGCCCTGGCGGTGCTCCGCGCCGGCTCGGGCACCCAGTGGGACCCGGAGACGGTCGAGCTCCTGGCCACGGAGCTGCCGACGTTGCATCATCTCGGCGCTGCCTGATTAAGCCCCTGCGCGCAAGCGCGATAAGGACGGCTCGCAAGCTCGCTTCGCCATCTGATTGCTCCCCAGCCCTCTCCCCGAGGGGGAGAGGGAGTCATTCCTACCCCGTGTTCTGCAGTCCGGCCGCGACCCCGTTCACGCTGAGCTGAAACACCCGCTCGGCCCGCTTGCGGTCGGCGCGCGGAGTCCTGCGGTTGCGCAACGCGCGCAGCGCACGCAGCTGGAGGTGCGAGAGCGCGTCGACGTAAGGATTGCGGAGCTCGATCGCCCATGACAGCACCCGCCGGTCCTCGAGCAGGCGGCGGTGGCCGGTGACCGCGAGCACCCGCTCCATCGTCAGCTCGTACTCCTCCAGCACCATCGCCGCGAGCTCGGGCCCGTCGCCCAGCGCCATGTAGCGCTCGGCGATCCGGCGGTCGGTCTTGGCGAGGCTCATCTCGGCGTTGTCGAGCATCACGTTGAACAGCGGCCATTCCGAGTAGGCGCGCCGGAGCTCCGGCAGCGCCGCGGCAGCGAGCCCGCTGCCGATTCCGTACCAGCCGGGCAGGTTGAGGCGCATCTGCGACCACGCGAACACCCACGGGATCGCGCGCAGGTCCTCGAGGCTCCGGCTGCCCGCCCGGCGCTGCGGCCGCGATGCGATCCGCAGCTTGCCCAGCTCTTCGATCGGGCTGACCTGCAGGAACCACCTTTCGAACCCTCCCGCCTCGACGAGCCGGCGGTACGCGGCGCGCGATGGGCCGTCGATCGCCGCGGCCAGCTCGCGAAACGAGTGGGCGGGGTCGCGACGCGAGCCGCCCGGCGCCGACGCCTCCAGCACCGCCGACGTGACCTGCTCGATGTGGCGGCGGGCGATGGCGCGGTTGCCATAGCGCGCGAAGATGACCTCTCCCTGCTCGGTGACCTTGAAGCGTCCCGCGACAGAGCCTGGCGCCTGGGCCCTGACTGCCCTGTTGGCCGGGCCGCCGCCCCGGCCGAGAGCTCCGCCGCGGCCGTGGAACAGGGTCAGTCGCAAACCCCGCTTCTTCGCCCACGCGGTCAGCGCCGCCTGCGCGTCATGCAGGGCGAGCGTCGCCGACAGCGGACCGATCTCCTTCGCCGAGTCCGAGTAGCCGAGCATCACCTCGACCGCCCGATTGTTGGCCGCGAGACGCTTGCGCACCGGGCCGAGCTCGACCACCTCGTCCATGACCGCGGTCGCGCGGGAGAGATCGTCGAGAGTCTCGAAGAGCGGCACGACGTCGAGGACTGGGGCGCGCCCGCCTGTCGCGTGCTTGGCCAGCTCGTAAACCGCGGCCACGTCGCGCGCGTCGCGGGTGAAGCTGACGACGTAGCGCCGGCAGCTCTCGGCGCCGTATCGCGACTGGAGCTTCGCCATCACGCCGAGGGTGTCCAGCGCCTCGCGCGACTGCGCCGAAAGCTTGCCCCGTCCGCGAACCTCGCCGAGCGCGTGCTCGTGCACGCCGCTGTGCTGCCGCACCTCGAGCTCGGCCAGGTGGAACCCGAACGTCTCGGCCTGCCACACGAGCTGCTGCACCTCGCCTGAGGCAAGGCGTGCAGCCCCGGCGGCGTCGAGCGAGTCGCGCACGCAGCGCAGGTCCTCGACAAGGTCGCGCGCGGACCCGTAGGCGAGCTCGCGCTCGACGAGCCGCGTCGCGCGCAGGCGGCGCGCCACGTGGAGGAGGAACTCGCGGTGCGGCTCGGCCGCCGGCCGCGGCAGCCGCCGCCGCAGCGCGGGTGAAGGCGGAGTCGTCTCGAGGTCGACCGTGAGCGAGCGGCCCACTCGATCGGCGACGGTCTCGAGCGCCAGCAGGGCGTGCTCGGAGTGGATCGCCATCGTCTCCGCGGTGACCTCGGCCGTGATCGACGGATTGCCGTCCCGGTCGCCGCCGATCCAGCTGCCGAACCGGAGGAACGGCGGGACGCTTTCGCCAAGCGCGGTGTCGAAGGCGCGAAGAACCTCGGGCGCCATGCGGAACAGCGTCTCGTCGAACACCGCCATGAACGACCGCACCTCGTCGAGCGGACGCACGTGCGCGGTGCGCACCTGGGCCGTCCGCCAGAGGGTGTCGATCTCTTCGCCGAGACGCCGTTCGGCGTCGGCGCGCTCCGTGTCCGACGTCCTCGGGTCGTCCAGCCGCTCGAGCTGCTCGCCCACGCGCCGGATGGCGGTCACGACCGCGCGCCTGCGCGACTCGGTCGGGTGGGCGGTGAAGACAGGGTGCACCTCGAGGCCAGCGGCCAGTGCCGTCAGGCGCTTGCGGCCGAGACGAGGCTGCAGCGTGCCCACGGTCGCCGCGATGGACTCGGGCAGAGGCTCGGGGCCACGGTCCCGCTCGCGGATGACGCGCGCGCGGTGGTGCTCCTCGGCGAGGTTCGCGAGATGGAAGTAGCAGGTGAACGCGCGCGCCACCAGCTCGGCGCGTTCGAGCTTCCAGGAGGCGACCAGCTTCTCGGCCTCGCGCTCGAAGCGGTCGTCGTCGCGGGCGCGAATGACGAGGCTGCGCAGCCGCTCGACGTCGCGCAGGAGCGTCGCGCCCCCGTAGTCCGCGATGACCCTGCCCAGCATGTCGCCGAGCAGGCGCACATCGCGCCTCAGCTCGGGCGGGATCTCCTGCCGGGCGGACTCCCTAGCGCGACTCGGCGCTGTCACGCCCTGCCGCGAATTCGAGCGAGTCGACCAGCGCCAGCAGCGAGGCCTCGATGATGTTCGCCGAGCAGCCGACGGTCGTCCACCTCGTCGTGCCCTTGCCCGACTCGATCAGCACGCGCGTGGTCGCCGCGGTGCCGGCGTCCCCGTTCAGGATGCGCACCTTGTAATCGTGCAGGCTCACGCCCTCCAGGGATGGGAACCGCGGGCTGAGCGCCTTGCGCAGCGCCGCGTCGAGCGCGTTGACCGGGCCGTTCCCTGACGCCGCGGTGTGATAGACGCTGTCGCCGACCTCGACCTTCACCGTCGCCTCCGCGTGCACGGAGCCGCCGTTCTTGCGCACCTGGGTCGTGAAGTCGGCGACCGTCCACGGCGCGACGTACCCGGGCTGGAGGCGGCGCAGCAGCATCTCGAAGGAGGCGTCGGCGGCCTCGTAGGCATAACCCTGGTGCTCGAGCTGCTTCAGGTGCTGGACCAGCCACCGGGTCTGCGGGTCGTCGCGGTCGAGCTCGAGTCCGAACTCGCGCGCCTTGGCGAGCACGTTGCCCCGGCCCGACAGCTCGGAGACCAGGACGCGAGCCTCGTTGCCGACCACGGCAGGGTCGACGTGCTGGTAGGCGTCCTTGTGCTTCAGCACCGCGGCGACGTGCTGGCCACCCTTGTGGGCGAACGCGCCGTGGCCGACGAACGGCTGCTGCATGGGCAGCGCCAGGTTGGCGATCTCGGCCACCGTCCGCGACAGCTCGCTGAACCGCCGCACCGCGGTATCGGGCAGGGCGTCAAAGCCGAGCTTCAAGACCAGGTTCGACACCACCGACACGAGGTTGGCGTTGCCGCAGCGCTCGCCGTAGCCGTTGATCGTCCCCTGCACCATGTCCGCCCCGGCCATCACGCCCTCGAGAGAGTTCGCCACCGCAAGCTCGCAATCGTTGTGGGTGTGGATGCCGACCCGGGTTGGGCCGCCGGCCCCGGCCAGCGCCGAGCGCACGGCATCCACGCCCTCGCGGATCGCGGCCGGCTGCGAGCCGCCGTTGGTGTCGCACAGGACCACCCACGTCGCACCGGCGCGCGCCGCGCTTAGGCAGACCTCGACCGCGTACTCCGCGTCGCGGGCGAAGCCGTCGAAGAAGTGCTCCGCGTCGAAGATCACCTCGCGGCCCTTGCTGACGCCGTAGGCGACCGATTCCTCGACCATGGCCAGGTTCTCGTTGTTCGTCGTGCCGAGGACGTTGGCCACCTGCCAGGTGTCGCTCTTGCCCACCAGCGTCCACACCGGCGCCCCGCTGGCGATCAACGCGTTGAGGTTGGCGTCGTCCTCGCAGCGGCCGGCGGCGCGGCGCGTGGCGCCGAAGGCGGCGAGCCGAGCGTGCCCGAGGGGCTCGGTCGCGAGCCGCGAGAACAGCTCTTCGTCCTTCGGGTTGGAGCCTGGGAACCCGCCCTCGACGTAGTCGAAACCCAGGCCGTCGAGGAGGCGCGCGATGCGCTCTTTGTCGGCGGCGGAGAACGACACGTCAGGACCCTGGGCGCCGTCGCGCAGGGTGGTGTCGTACATCACGATCTTTCTCTTGGCGGACATAAAAAAACCTCCCGACCTTCTCTGGCCGGGAGGCCCAACCGACATCAGCGCCGCGCGCTAAGTCGGGGGACCTCCCCGGGTAATCTCGATCGCGATCGCGCGGCTGTTGCGCATGTGGCCGGAAGCCTAAGGCATCGCGGCCGTCGCGCGCATGGTTCCGGCCTCCAATCCCTTGGCCGCTGTTTGGTGCGGCGGCGACAGGGGCGCGGCCGAGGCCTGATTCTGACTATCGTTCTCCGCCATGGCGGCGGAGACGATCGGGCTCCTGGTCGAGTGTCGGGATGAGCCCGGCGTGCTCCACAGGATCACGGACGTGATCCTTCGCCACAACGCGAACATCAGCTATGTCGCGGGCGGGGCTCGACGCGAGGCGCTCGCCGACCTGCAGCTCGAGGTGTCGGGCGCCCCCGACGAGCACCGGTTGATCGCGGACCTGGAGGGAGTCCCCGGCGTGACGCACGTCGGCGTCGTGCCCACCTTCCAGACGATCTACGGCAAGCGCGTGATCGTGATCGGGGGCGGCGCGCAGGTCGGCATGGTCGCTCAGGGCGCAATCTCGGAGGCGGATCGCCACAACATCCGCGGCGAGCGCATCTCGGTCGACACCATCCCGCTGGTGGGCGAGGAGCAGCTGGCCGACGCCGTTCGCGCTGTCGCCCGCCTCCACCGCGCGCGGGCGCTCGTCCTCGCGGGAGCGATCATGGGCGGGGAGATCACACGCGCCGTGCGGGAGATCCGCGAGTCGGGGATTCTCGTCCTGTGCACGAACATGGCGGGCTCCGTGCCTGACGCCGCGGACGTGGTCGTCACCGACCCGGTCGAGGCCGGCGTGATGGCGGTGATGCTGATCGCGGACACCGCGAAGTTCGACATCGAGCACGTCCGGGGCAAACGCTTCTAGGTCGAATCGGCGCCCTCCGCGTGCCCGGCGCCCACCGTGCGCGTCCTCACGCTTATCGACATCGAGCTCCCCGCCGAGCCCACATAGATCCCGCGCGTCGGCGCGGCGTCGGTGTAGTCGCGGCCCACCGCCAGGCGCACGTGGTGCGGCGTCGTCCGGACCGGGTGAGTGGCGTCGAACCCGATCCATCCCCGTCCGGCCACCCAGGCCTCGGCCCAGGCGTGCGACGCCGACGTCAGCGTCTTGTCGCCCGGGAAGTGGATGTAGCCGCTGACGTAGCGCGCGGGGACGCCCATCGCCCGCGCGACGGCGATGAACAGGTGCGCGAAGTCCTGGCACACGCCCGCTCGCAATGCGAGCACGTCGTCGACCGCGCTGTAGACGTTGGTCACGGTGCGGTCATACGTGAATTCGCGGCTGATCGTCGCCGTCAGCTCGTCGAGCGCCTGCTCGGCCGCGGCGGGTGAGCCGGCGTCGGCGATGGCGTGACGGCGCGCAAGCTCGCGCACGCCGTCGACGTCCTTGACCGGCGACCGAAAACGGAGAAAGTCCTGCACGAGCTCCTCGCCCGGGTCCTCGTCCGGGGCGAGCCCGGTCTCGACGGTGGAACGGCTGATCACGCTCAACCCGGCGTGTGGCCTCACCAGGTTGAAGTAGTGGACGTGGTTGCCGAACCCGTCCACGTAAGCGCGCGCCTTGACGCCGTGGCTGAGCTCGAGGCGGAATTCCAGGCAGCGCTGGCCGTTCCCGTCCATCGGCCGCAGCCGCACCTCCATGACCGTCTCCGCGATCGGCGCCGTGTAGCGGTACCGCGTGCTGTGGACGATCTCGAGCTTCACTGCTGCTGCTGCGGCATGCCGCGCCCCTCCTCGCCGGCCACGGCGGCCGGGACCTTGCTCGGGTGGAAGTAGGTCTCCCGCAGCGCGATCTCGAGCATGCGCAGGATCGTCCGGCACTCCGCCTCGAAATCGAGTGGCTGCTCCGTGATCGACTGCGTGTTGGCCTGCTGGTACATGCCGTTGAGCCGGATCAACAGGCGCAGAGGCTTGGAACGCCGCGCGTTGCCCTCGATGCGGGCGACGGCCTCCAGCGCGCTTGACGCCGCGAACCTGGCCGAGCGAGGGAGCGCGCCGTCGAGGAGGAGGCACTCGATCACGCGCTCTTCCGTCACGCCGCCGCCATAACGCGTTTGGTACGACTCGAACGCGAAGCACGACTTGAGCACCGCCGTCCACTCGAGCGCGTCCTCGGGCGTGTCCGCGAGCTCGGCGGCCTTGTGCGTCACGACAGCGGTCACGTTCGCGGACCGCTCGACGAACTTGCCCAGGCGCACGAAGTCGCGCGCCTCGTCGTGGAACATCGTGTCCTCGAGCAGGCCGTCGACCAGCCGGATGCTCATCTGCACGTCCATGAGAAACCGGTACAGGTCGGGCTGCCAGACCGCCTCCTGCACGCGCCAGTGAAGCGCGTTGACCTGCTCGTAGAGCTCGCTTGGCAGCGAAGGGCGCACGGCCTGCGCGGCGAGCCTGGCCGACGCGATGCTCGAGCGGACCGAAGGCCCGAGGGTGCCCGCGACGACCATCTCGACCGCCTGATCCCGCCGGCCGGTGTCGCTGCCGCGCCAACCCGCGAGCTCCATGAACCGCACCCAGAACTCGGTGCCTGGCTCATCGGTGCGGTCGAGCGAGAGCGCGACATGGACTCCCAGGATGCGGGCGAGGTGGTCGGCGCGCTCGAGGTGACGGCCGAGCAGGGCCAGGGAGGTGGCGGCGCGGCTAAGCATCGGCGTTCTCCGCGCCGTCGTCGGCGATGACCCAGGTGTCGCGGCTGCCGCCGCCCTGGGAGCTGTTGACGATCAGGGAGCCTGGTTTCAGCGCGACCCGCGTCAGGCCGCCAGGCGTGACGTACACGTCTGGACCCGTGAGGACGAACGGCCTCAGGTCCTGGTGCCCGGGCCGCAGCCTGTCGCCGTCGAGCACCGGCTGCACCGACAGGCCGACCACGGGCTGGGCGATGAACGAGCGCGGCCTGGCGACGATGCGGCGCCGAAACTCTTCGCGCTCCTCTCGCGTCGACGCCGGCCCGATGAGCATTCCGTAGCCGCCCGAGGCGTCCGTGGTCTTCACCACCAGGCTGTCGAGGTGCTCGAGCACGTGCTTCCGCTCGGACTCGACGGCGCACAGGTACGTCTCGACGTTGGGCAGAATCGGGTCCTCGTCCAGGTAGTAGCGGATGACCTTGGGCACGAACGCGTAGACCGCCTTGTCGTCGGCGACGCCGTTGCCGAGCGCGTTCGCGAGCGCCACGTTGCCTGCCCGGTGGGCGTTGACCAGCCCGGCCACGCCGACCAGGGACTCCTGGCGCCCAAAGATCGGGTCCAGCCACTCGTCGTCGATCCGGCGGTAGATGACGTGCACAGGCCGCAGGCCGTGGGTCGTGCGCATGAAGACCTTGTCGTCGTCGACGACCAGGTCGCTGCCCTCGACCAGCTCGACGCCCATCTGCTTGGCCAGGTAGAGGTGCTCGTAGTACGCCGCGTTGTTGATGCCCGGGGTCAGGAGGACCACGGTGGGGTCGTCGACGCCCGCGGGCGCGAGCCAGCGGAGGTACCGCAGCAGCTCGTGCACGTAGCCCTCGACCGGCCGCACGGGATAGCCGGCGAACAGGTCGGGCAGGATGCGCTTCATCACGTAACGATTGGCCTGCACGTACGACGCGCCCGACGGCGTGCGCAGGTTGTCCTCGAGGACGAAGAACTCGCCCTTCTCGTCCCGAACGAGGTCGATCCCGGCGATGTGGCAGTGGATGCCGTGGGGCACGCCGAGGCCCTCGATCTCGCGCATGTACAGCGAGCTGCTGAGCAGGATCTCGGGCGGGATCGCGCGCTGTTTCAGGATCAGCTTGCGACCGTAGACGTCGTCCAGGAACAGGTTGAGGGCCCGCAGCCGCTGGGTCAGGCCACGCTCGAGCCGGCGCCATGTGTTCGCCTCGATCAGGCGGGGGATGACGTCGAACGGAAACACCTTTTCGGTCCCCTGGGCGTCCGGGTACACGGCGAAGGTGATGCCGTGGTTGCGGAACATCTCCATCGCCAGCGCCCACCGGCGCCCAAGCTCGACCGGGCCGAGCCGGTTCAGCTCCTCGTAGAGTCGACGGTAAGGAGGGCGGGGCCGGCCAGGGCCCGCAAGCATCTCGTCATAGAACCCGTTGACCTTGTAGTTGGCGTCAAGATTCCCGAAAGCCACCGCTATAGTGTCTCCGCCATCCCGCAACCTGAGAAGACGATCAACTTACGGGTCGGCTGTGAGTTCAGGTACGACGTGAGCGCTCCCACCGTGGCGACCGTCCAGGTCCGCCCTCGCTCCGACTCCACCCACCAGCTCGTCACCGAGACGTGGACGACGCAGCCGCCGGTTCCCATAGACGAGTACAGCGACTTCTACGGCAACCCCGTCAAGCGCCTGGTCATGCCGGCCGGCCCCCTGACCCTGCGTTACGACGCCGTGGTCTCCGCGCCTGACGAGCCGGACCTCGACGGCTCGGCCGCGCCCCAGGTCCCGGTCGATGACATCCCGGGCGAGCTGCTGCACTTCACCCTGCCCAGCCGCTACTGCCTGTCCGACCAGCTCATGGGCATGGCCTGGGAGCTCTTCGGCCAGACCGACCCCAGCGGCGCGAGAGTGCAGGCGGTCTGCGACTGGGTGCACGACAACATCACGTTCCAGTACGGGACGAGCAACCCGCTGACCACGGCCGTCGACGTCCTGGAGCAGCGGAAGGGCGTCTGCCGGGACCTCGCTCACCTGGCGATCACCTTCTGCCGGGCGCTCAACATCCCCGCTCGCTACGTGTTCGGCTACCTCCCCGACCTGTACGTGCCTCCGCCGGACAGCCCGATGGACTTCGCCGCCTGGATGGAGGTCTACCTCGGCGACCGCTGGTGGACGTTCGACCCGCGCAACAACGCGCGGCGCGTCGGACGCGTGCTTATCGGCCGCGGCCGGGATGCGCTGGACGTGGCGATGCTGACCACTTTCGGTCCTGCAACGTTCAAGTCCATGGTGGTCTGGGCCGACAGGGATAAAGAGTCCGCGGAGCGCGCGCAGGGCGCAGCGATGGAATCCGCCGGGCGCGCGCAGGGCGCACCGACGAAATCGTGATGGCGATCGACCCCGCATCGGTCGACTGGAGCTCGGCGCGCCGCGCCTCGTACCAGCTGCTGCAGACATTTCGCTACGTCTACCCGCAGCCCATCCGCGACCTCAGCCACCGCCTGATCGTCATCCCCCCGGAGCGCTTCGGCGACCAGCGGCGCCTCAGGCACAACGTCTCGGTGGCGCTGGAGGGCGCGCGGGTGGAGAACCGGACAGATCGCTTCGGCAACATGATCGTCGACGTCTTCGCCCCGCGCGTGCCGGACGTGATCGAGTTCGTCGCCGAGGTTTCCATCGAGCGGCGGGCGGCGCAGCCAAACCGGCTTCCCGACGGCTGGCTGGCCGACGGGTATCTCCTGCAGCCGTCGCGGCTGACCGAGGCCGACGACGCCATCCTGCGGGCGGCCGACGACCTGTCCGAGGTCTCGGAGTGGGGGCTGCCGCTCGCCGACCGGATCAACGACTGGGTCTACCAGTCGATGACCTACCGCCATGGGGTGACCGGCGTCCGGACCACGGCCGCCGAGGCGCTCGCCCTGGGCGCCGGCGTCTGCCAGGACTACGCGCACGTGATGCTCGCGCTCTGCCGCGCCTGCGGCCTCCCTTCTCGCTACGTGTCCGGCCACCTGCTCGGCCAGGGCGGGACGCACGCGTGGGTCGAGGTGGTGATGCCGACTCGCGACGGGACGGGGGACGCCGTCGCCCACGCCTTCGATCCCACGCACGCGAGCCATGGCGGGCTCGGCTACGTGACGGTCGCGGTCGGCGCCGACTACTCGGACGTCGCGCCGACCTCCGGCACGTACCGGTCAGGAGCCCGCGGCAGCCTGACGGCCACCAAGCGGGTCACCCTGACCGGGGTCGAGTAACCCTCAGCGATTGCTCGCTCTCCCCATCGGAGAGAGGGCTGTGGACTCGGCGAGCTCCCTCTCCCCATCGGGGAGAGGGCTGGGGAGAGGGGCTTAAGCCTGTATTACATCGCGGGGGTGACTTCGTAGACCGTGATCTTGCCGCCCGACTGCAGCACCGGGCATCCCTTCGCGAGCTCGGTCGCCGCGTTGAGGGAGTCGGCCTTCAGGATCGAGTAGCCGGTCGCCGGGGTGCCGACCGCGCCGTCGTGCACCGAGCCGTTCGAGAGGCTCTTGGCGTGCTCGGCGAACGGGTTGCCCGCGTCGACGATCTTGTCCCCGAGCTTGCCGAACCATGCGCCCCACTGCTGCATGACCTTTTCGCGCTCCGCCGGGTTCGTGCCCGCGCTGCCGCCGCTGTAGAGAAGAACGAAGTTCGCCATCTGTGATTCCTCCTTGAGTCTGGCTTCTACCCACGACGACGAACCGGCGGGGCGGAAATCGACATCTCTTACGAAATTCACACCCCGAGGTCTATAAATCGACCCGATGGACAGCTCGCGAATCCTGGTCGTGGAGGACGACCCGCGCCTCGCCGCGACGCTGGATCGTGTCCTGGCCGCGGAGACGTACGACGTCGAGGTCGCCGGGGACGGCAACGAGGCCCTCCGCAGAGCTCAGAAGCGGCCTTTCGACCTCGTTGTCCTCGACATCATGCTGCCGGGCCTCGACGGCATCGCGGTGTGCAAGCGCCTGCGCGCCACCGGCTCGGTGCCCATCCTCCTGCTCACGGCGCTCGGCGGCACCGAGGAGCGCGTGCGAGGCCTCGACTCGGGGGCCGATGACTACCTGGTCAAGCCGTTCGCCTATCAAGAGCTGCTCGCGCGCGTTCGCGCCCTGCTGCGCCGGACGGCACCCTCCGAGCACCTGCGCTTCGGCGACGTGCGGCTCGAGCCCGCGAGCCGCGCCGCGTGGCGCTCCGACCGCACTCTCGAGCTGACGGCGACCGAGTTCGAGCTGCTCGAGCACTTCCTCCGCCACCCGCGCCAGGTCCTGTCCCGGGAACAGCTGCTCGATGCCGTGTGGAGCGGCGAGGCCGAGTCCGACAACGTGGTCGCGGTCTACGTCGGCTATCTCCGTCAGAAGCTGGGCGAACCGCGGCTGCTCCACACCGTGCGCGGCGCGGGCTACTCGCTGCACGAGTAGATGCCGCTCCGCCTGCGGCTGGCCCTCTTCGGGGCGGGGGTTGTCGCCCTGGCGCTGGCGGTTTTCGGATTGCTCCTTTACGCGCTGCTGGCGCGCGGCGTCGTCAGCAACCAGGACGACGCGCTGCGGGCGCGAGCGCGCGACGCCGCCTCGGCGCTGCATGGTCTTCCCCCGTCGCAAAGCCCGGTCGCCGCGGCGAATCTCAACAAGAGCGACGACCTCTACGTCGAGCTGCTCGCGTCCGACGGATCCGTCCTGTACACGACGGCCACCCTCGACGGCCGCCCGCCCTCGGCACCGCGGACCCTCCTCGACGACGCGACGCGGCACAACGGAGCCTTCACGACCCAGGGCTCGCTGCGCATGTACGCGTCTCCGTACGCGGGCGGCTACATCGTGGCCGGCCAGTCCACGCGCGTGCCGCAGTCGAACCTGTCGGGCGTCGTCGTCTTCCTGGTCGTGTCCGCGGTCCCGGCGCTGATCGCGGCCCTCATCGCTTCGTGGCTGGTCGCGGGCCGCGCCCTCGCGCCGCTCCATGCCGTCGCCGTCGCCGCCGAAGACATCGGCCGCAAACGGGATTTCGCGCGGCGGCTGCCCGTGCCGCGGAGTCGCGACGAGGTGGCCGCGCTGGCGTCGAGCTTCAACGGCATGCTGAACCGCCTTCAGGAGGCGTACGAGTCGCAGAAGCAGTTCGTCTCCGATGCGTCGCACGAGCTGCGCACGCCGCTCACGACCATCCAGGGCAACGCGGGTCTGCTGGCCGCGAAGCAGGTCAGCGAGGAGGTGCGCCAGGCCGCTGCCGCGGACGTCGTCCAGGAGAGCGGCCGCATGGCCAGGCTCGTCGACCGCCTGCTGACCCTCGCCCGCGCCGACTCGGGAACGCGCCTCGCCCGGGCGCCCGTGGAACTGAAGGCTTTGGTGGAAGAGGTCGGCCGGCAGGCGGCGGCCCTGCATCCGCGCCAGAAGCTGAACGTCGCCGCGGGACCTGCCGCCCTGGATGGCGATGAGGACGCGATCCGCCAGCTCGTCTGGATCCTCCTCGACAACGCGTTTCGCCACGCGGCTTCGACCGTCGAGCTCCGGCTGTCCACAGACTCGGGCTGGGCTCGCCTCACGGTGGCCGACGACGGTCCCGGCGTTCCGGCTCGCGACCGGGAGCGAATCTTCGAGCGGTTCTACCGCGTGGAGCAGTCGCGCGAGGGCTCGCACGCCGGTCTCGGCCTGTCGATCGCACGTTGGATCGCCGAGCAGCACGGCGGCCGCATCGTCGCCGGCGACGCGACAATCGGCGGCGCGGCATTCCTCGTCGACCTCCCGCTCTTACGCCCTTCTTAACCAGGGCCGCCACGCTCGGGGCATGTTCGACATCGCGCCGGATCACGCAGTCGGTCTATACGCGGGTCTCCTCGCCTTACCGTTCGCCGTTCTCGCCCTGAAGTTCCGGCACGCGGCGGCGAGCCGGGTGCCTGGCACGGTGCTGGGGGCGAGCGTCCTGATGGCGACCTCAGGCGCCATCCATCTCGGACTTGTATGGACCCACCTCGAAGAGGGCGTCACCGCCGTGCTGTTCGTCCTCAACGGGATCGCCTACCTTGCCCTCTCGCAGCTGTTCACCTGGCGGTGGTGGCGGCCAGCCTCAGCGGCGCTGATCGCGGGCACGCTGCTTGGATATCTCGTCTACATCGTCCTCGGCTTCGATGGTCCTGACCAGGTCGCGATCGCGACCAAGCTCATCGAGCTCCTGGCGTTGGCGCTCGTCCTCGTCCCGGTTCGCGGCGAGACGTCGCGGCGAAAGCTGCGATGGCGCACCCTGGGTGTTGCCATCCCGGTCCTGACCGTGATGACGGTCGCGGTGGTGTGGATCGACGCGCTCGCGCGGCCCGACGAACGGCACGCGCACGCCGGCGCGCTGCTGCAGGCGACCAACGAGGTGGCAACGCCCGGGCAGGAGGCCGCGGCCCAGAAGCTGTACAACGACACGTCCTCTGCGATCGCGCCGTACCGCGACTGGCGCAAGGCATGGGCCGATGGGTACCGGCCCGGCGGCTCGCAGACGATGCCGTCCACGCACTGGATGAACCAGCGCTACGTCGACGCGGGCTACGTCCTGGATCCGAGGCACCCTCAGGGCCTGGTCTACGCCAACACGAAGCACGGTCCTCAGCTCCTCGGCGCCATGTTTCAGATGAAGCGCATCGGCGAGTTCGGGCCCGATCCCGGCGGCCCGGTCACGGCGTGGCATCAGCACGAAAACATCTGCTTCACGCCGCTGGGCTTCGAGTTCAGCCTCATGACGCCCACCGCGACGTGCCCGCTCGGCGCGATAGCCATCACCACCCCGGCGATGCTGCACGTCTGGATCGTCGACAACCCCAGCGGCCGGTTCGCGGTCGATTTCGATGAAAAGCTGGTGAGAAAAATTGATCAGGCATGAAAGCTCATCCCGCCCCGAGGCCGCCTTCGTGCTCCTGCTGATGCAGGGCCTGTTCTGGCTCATCGCCGGCGTCTCCGCTGCGCCCTTCGTGCTCGGCGGCGAGGTCTTCATGGCCGCGCTCTCCGTGGCCACGATGCTGCTCGCGCTCGCAACCTTGCTGGTCGGCATCGGCGTCCTGTGGCGCCGGCGCCGCGCGCGCGGCCTGGCGGTCGCGCTCGAGGTCGTCTGCCTGTTCGGCTCGGCCGTTCTGCTCCTGCTGCCGATCGGGTTCAACGGTGGCCCCGTTTCGCTGATGGTCAACGTCGCGCTGCCCATCGCCGTCATCGTCCTGCTGCGCAAGAGCGAGGCCGAAGCGTTTTCATAGAGCGGTGCTGTATGTAGGCACTTCGGGTTGGCAGTACGCGCACTGGAGGCGCGTCTTCTATCCGGAGAAGCTTCCCCAGCGACTGTGGCTGCCGTACTTCGCCGAGCGCTTCCAGACGGTGGAGGTCAACAACACCTTCTACAACCTGCCCGAGAAGTCGGTGTTCGAGAGCTGGAGGAAGGCGGCGCCGCCCGACTTCATCTTCGCGCTGAAGATGAGCCGGTTTCTCACGCACCTCAAGCGTCTGCGCGAGCCGGCCGAGCCGGTGGATCGCTTCATGGACCGCGCCCGGGCGTTGGGCAAGAAGCTCGGCCCGGTCCTCATCCAGCTGCCGCCGCGTTTCTCCGCGAACCTGGAGCGGCTCGATAGAACGCTCGAGCTGTTGGGCCCATCGTTACGCGTCGCGGTCGAGTTCCGCGACGAGAGCTGGTTTGTGCGCGACACCGCGGATGTGCTCGAGCGGCGCGGCGTCGCCCTGTGTCTTGCGGACTCCCCGCGCAGGAAGCAGGCCATGTGGCGGACCGCCGGCTGGGGGTTTGTCCGCTTCCACGAGGGCAAGGGAGCGCACGCGCCGGGATACGAGCGCGACGTCCTTCGGCGATGGGTCGAGCGCGTCGCGGAGACGTGGTCGCGCAACGAAGACGTCTACGTGTACTTCAACAATGACGCGGCGGGTTACGCGATCCGGGACGCGACCGCGTTCGCGGAGCTCGCGGCCGCGGCCGGCCTCAGCCCGACGCGCGTGCCTTCAGCGTCCGCCGCCTGAGCGCGGCGTCGGCGTCGTCGCTCGTGACATAGCGGCGGCGAAAGTTGCGGAGGGCAAACCGATCGCATGCCGTCTCGGCGGCGGCTCCCTTGCCGAGGACCTCGTGGAGGTACCAGTGCATCCACTCGTGGCAGTAGAGAAACCTCAGCACGTCGCGCCGGCTGCGGAATGGGACTGTCTCCGAAGCCCAGGCGAAACGCATCCCCACGCCGCGCTTGCGCCGCGCGGCATAGATGACCGGCTCCTTGAAGGCGCGGAACGGAATCGGGACCTGGAGGACGATCCGGCGGTCGTCGAACTCGCACCGGGCGGCCAGGTGGGGTCCCCAGCGATAGCGCAGCGGCTTGATCACCACCTCGTAGTCGCACCGGGGCAGGCCCTCCAGGGCGCGCCGCGCTTCGGCTGTGCTGTAGCCCGCGAGCTCGGAGCGGATGGCCATGGCCGAAACAGGATAGGCGGTGCCGGTAGGCGTTACCTATGTAAATGCCAGACACCGTCGCCGGCCTGTTCAGGAGCCGCCCGGAAGCCGAGCTAGCCCTTCGAAAACTCGAGGAGGCGGGCTTCGGACCGGACCAGGTCTCGCTCGCCACGCCCCGGATCGCCCGGCGGGGCCACTACGGCCTCAAGGTCCTGACGGGGATCGTCGTGGGCACCCTGCTGGGGGCGCTCGTCGGCGCGATCGTCACCGGGATGGTGCCCGGGGTCAAACCGCTTGTACCGGGCAACGTCCTGTTCACCTTCCTGTTTGCGGCGGTCGCCGGGGCGGCCACGGGCGGGCTCGCGGGTGGGCTCCTGAGCATGGCGGCGTCGGGCGACCGTGCGCTCTTCTACGACCAGGAGGTCGAGTCGGGCCGGTTCCTCGTCACGGTCGCCGGACCGCGGCTGGCCGACGCCGAGGCGATCATGGGCGCCGCGGGCGCCATGGAGGCGGCCCCGGTCGAAGCCCCCGTCGAGAAGAAAGGGCGGCCTCGACCGGATAGCGGCTGAGCGACCTCCCCGGCTAGCTGTTCGGCTCGGCCCGGCTGATGTCCTCCTGCACGTCTTCGCCTTCGCCCCGCCTGGACAGGTCGCCCAGGGACAGGATGCCCTCGAGCTTGCTGTCGCTCATCACCACCACGCGCTTGACGTCATGGGACTTCATCACCTGCATCGCGTCGTCGATCGACTGATCAGGTCGCACCGCCGCAAGGTCATGGCTGCAGATGTCGCCCAGCTTGGTCCTGGCGGGGTCGCTGCCGGTCGCGACCGCTCGTACCGTGATGTCCCTGTCCGTGACGATGCCGCACGGCTTGTCCTTCTCCATCACCACGACCGATCCGATGCGCATGTCCTTCATCGCCTTCGCGGCGTCGATCACCGACGAGTCGGAGCTCAACGCCACCGGGTCGCGCGTCATGACGTCGCGAACTGTTTTCGCCATCAAAACCTCCAGAGCCCAGAAATCCGCTACGAAAAAAACGTCCGAGAGCTCGAGGCTTACTCGCGCGCCGGCACCGTGGACAGTCGATTTGACGGCTCACATCGGGGTTTTTCTACCCGCGGCGCCAACAAATCGTCGGTATTTGTGCGCGCTGACCCGTTAACGAGGTGGGGGAGCTTGGCCAGCAATGGCCGAGCCCTCCATCTTTTTTTGTGTTTGGGCTAGATCGCCTTCGCCGTCCTGAGCATCCAGGCCACGGCGGTTCCGCTCGCCACGCCGAGAAGCCCGCCGGCCGCGACGTCGCTCGGGAAGTGATGACCGAGGTGGACACGCGACAGGGCCACGCCGGTCGCCAGCGCGAAGACGAGCGGGGCGGCCTGCGGATAGAAAGTCGCGAGCGTGGTGGCGGCGGCGAATGACGACGCCGAGTGCCCCGACGGAAACGACGCGTCGGTCGTCCTGATTCCGACCACCAGGACGTCGCGTTCGACCCACGGACGCCGGCGCCTGAACACGGGCTTGACGAGGCGCTGCACGACGTAGGTGGTACCCAGCGATGCGATTGCGGCGGCCAGGCCGGCGCGGCGCCCTTTCGCGCCGCCGAGCCATGCGAGCGCGGCCCCGGCCGCCACCCATCCAAGCCCCTCGCCGAGGTCGGAAAGGGTGGATACGTACTTGTCGCCCAGCGGCGAGTGGGGGAGCCCGTGGATCAGCCGATACAGGCGCCGGTCGACCGTCTCAGGGAGGATCCGCGGCGGCTCGAGGGCGGGCAGCTCCATCCCTTAGAAAACGCTTCGGCCATCTGAGTTCTTTGCCGCGGGCGTCGAACCGGGCCCGATCCGGCGTTTCCCGATTGTGAAGCGTAGGCGGCCGCGGCCGGAGTCCGAAGGCGAGGGCGTCCGGCCACCCGACGGCGGCATTCGCGATCCGCTGCTCAGGGTCGTGCCACCCGGCCCGGACACTGAGCCAGCGCCGGACGAGCTGCTGAAGGGCGGCTCGAGCGGCCCGGACCAGGCCGCCACCGGCACCCCGGTTGCGGGACGGACCGCGGTCGACGAAGCCGGGCGCAAGGGGCCGCTCGGGCTCCTGCAGATGCTCGGACCGGGGCTGATCACGGGCGCGAGCGACGACGATCCGAGCGGAATCGGGACCTACTCCCAGGTCGGGAGCCAGTTCGGTTACGGGCTGCTATGGACCGCGGTGTTCACGTTCCCCCTCATGGCCGCGGTCCAGGAGCTCTGCGCCCGCATCGCGCTCGAGACCGGGGTCGGCCTCGGGACGTCGCTGAAGCGAAAGTTTCCCCGTTGGATGGTCGGCCTCTGCGTGGCCGCCCTGTTCGTCGCCAACACCATCAACGTCGGCGCCGACCTGGGCGCTGTCGCCGCCGGCGGCTCGATGCTGTCGCGCGGGATCATCCCGCGGCTCTGGCTCCTGGTGCCCGTGGCCGTCGTGATAGTCGGGTTCCAGCTGTTCTTCACGTACGCGGCGATTTTCAAGATCTTCAAGTGGCTCACGCTCGTCCTCTTCGCCTACGTCATCACGGGGTTTGTCGTCCACCCAGACCTGCGCGAGGTCGTGGTCGCCAGCGTCGTGCCGCACATCGAGCTCAAGAAGGAGTTCATCGCCGCGCTGGTCGCGATCTTCGGCACGACGATCTCCCCTTACCTGTTTTTCTGGCAGGCCTCGTCCGAGGTCGACGAGATGCGCGCCGCGGGGAAGCTGACGGAGAGGGAGAGGCGCGGGGTGAACCTCGCCGAGCTTCGAGAGGCGCGCACCGACATCCTCATCGGCATGTTCTTCTCGAACCTCGTGATGTACTTCATCATGCTGACCGCCGCCGCGGTCCTGCACGCGCACGGCAAGACCGACATCCAGTCGGCGGACCAGGCGGCGCAGGCGCTGGCCCCGTTGGCGGGTCCGTTTGCCTTCGTGCTCTTCGCGGGCGGGATGATCGGGACCGGGTTGCTCGCGATGCCGATCCTCACCGGGTCGGCCGCGTACGCGGTCAAGGATTTCTTCGGGTTCAGGGGCACGCTTTCGGACAAGCCCTGGCACCGGCCGACCTTCTACGGCATCATCGTCGTGGCCACCCTTGCGGGCCTGGCCATCAACCTGCTCAAGGTCGACCCGATCCGCGCCCTGTTCATCGCCGCCATCATCAACGGCATCGTCGCCGTGCCGTTGATGGTGCTGATCGTGCTGCTCGGGTCGGACCACAAGGTCATGGGCCGGCGTCGAAGCGGTCGCTTGAGCCTGACGCTGACATGGGCGGCGACCGCGGTGATGGCCGTCGGTGCGGTCGTCTACCTGGCCCAGCTCCTGCTTGCCTGAGGCCAGAGCGCGGCGCTAGGCGGCGATTGCTCCCGCGTGGGGGAAGATCTCGCGCTCGTAGAAGCGCATGAACCCTTCCTGGTCCGGACCGACCTGGTGCACGTACACGTGGTCGAAGCCCGCCTTCACGAACTCCGCGATGCCGTCGAGATGGCGCTGCGGGTCGGGTCCGCAGACCACCTCTTCCTTGATGAGGTCGGGCGTCACGGTCTTGCTCGCCTGCTCGAGGTACGCCACCCGCGGCAGCTCGTTCTTGAACTGGCCTGAGAGCCCGGCGATGGGCCACAGCTCGTGCGCCGTGCGCACGCCCTCGTCCTCGGTCTTGGCCCAGCACACGGTGAGCTGACCGATACGCGGCTTGCCTGCGCCGCCGTTCCCGTCGAACGCGGCCACGGACTCGGCCGAAGGCGCGGAGCAGATCATCCCGTCGCCGGCCCTCGCGGCCAGCTTCGCGGCCAGCTGGCCGGCGGCCGCGACGTAGATGGGGATTTGCTCGTCGGGCAGGTTGTAGACGCGGGCATCCTGGACCTGGAAGAACCGTCCGTGGTGGCTGTGCTCGCCGCCCCGGTGCAGCAGCCGCAGCACCTCGACCGCCTCTTCCAGCATGTCCTGGCGCATGTCCGGGGGCGGCCAGGTCTGGCCGGTGATGTGCTCGTTCAGGCTCTCCCCGCTGCCCACGCCGAGGAAGAAACGGCCCGGCATCAGGCAGCCCATGGTCGCCGAGGCCTGGGCGATGATCGCGGGGTGGACGCGCATGATCGGACAGGTCACGCCGGTGCCGACGCGGAGCCGCTTCGTGGTGGCGGCGATGCCGCCCAGCACAGACCACACGAAGGGGGAGCTGCCCTGCCTGTCGGTCCAGGGGTGAAAGTGGTCGGAGATCAGCGCGTAGCCGAACCCTGACGCCTCGGCCATCTGCGCGTACCGGACCAGCTCGTCCGGCTGCCTCTCCTCGCTCGACAGGGTGTAGCCGATTTCCACACCGCGCCCGACGCCTGGCTTCATGCTCACCTACTGAAAACGCGCCTGCGTATGGCCAATACGCGACGCGTTCAACCTGTGAGTGCGCGCGCCTGTCGACACCACCCGCAAGGACCAGGACATGAGCTCGCGCGGGCTGATCGCCTCCGTGATCAGCGACGCGCAGCGGCTGGTCTCGCTTGAGGTCGCGCTTGCCAAGCAGGAGGCGAAGGAGCTCGCGAAGGGAAACGCGATCGCCGGCGGCCTCATCGCCTTCGGCGGTCTGCTCGTCGTGCTCGCGATCCTCGTCGCCGTCCCATCTCTGGTGATCGCCCTCGTGCCGTGGAAGTGGGAGGCCGCCGCGGTCTGGGTCGCCGCGTATGTGGTGATCGGGCTGGCCCTCGTACTGGTGGGCAAGGCGCGGATGCGCATCGGCCTTCCGCCCCGCACGGTCGAGAGCTTGAAGGAGAACAAGGAATGGGCGCTTCGGCGCGTGAAATCGAACGGCAGATAAAAGAGACGCGCGAGCGGATGGACACGAACCTGACGCAGCTCGAGGGACGAGCCGCGTCCAACGCCAAGCGCTACGGTCGCATCGCGGCCATGGTCGCCGGGGTGGCGGTCGTCGCGGGGGTCGGCTTGCTCATCTACCGCCGCATGCGGCGGCCGACGCTGCGCGACCGCATCGACGACCTCTCCGTCGAGAACCTGCGGTCGCTCGCCCGGGAAGTCTCCGGTCGGCTCAAGGACCGCTTACCTTCCGTGACCGTGAGGGTCAACGAGAAGACGCAGGAGGAGCCGGGGACGGTCGAGGACATCCTGCGCAAGGTTGCTCCGGTGCTGGTCGGCACCGCCGGCTCGGCGCTCCTGGAGAGAATCGCGAGCGCCCCCGACGACCGGTACGCCGCGCCACAGGCGGAGTAGCCTCCGCGGCATGAAGGGCCGCATCCAGCGGATGATGGAGCGCGCCCAGCGCACGCTTCCCGCGCGGGTGCTCATCGCGTACGGCGAGAGCCAGGCAAGCAACTACGCGCTCGCCCTCGCCTTCGCCGGCTTCATGGCCATGTTCCCGATGATGCTCGGCGCGCTGGCGATCATCGGCCTGGCGACGCGCGATCCCGCGACCGCGGCCCACGTCCAGTCGCTTGTCCTCCAGGTGTTTCCGGCCAGCGCGCAGCCCGAGCTGCAGAAGGCGTTGGGGGGCGTGAGGCAGTCTGCCGGCTGGTTGGGAGTCATCTCGTTCGCCGGCCTGCTCTGGAGCGCGAGCAGCATCTTCTCCACCATGGAGTTCGCCCTCACCCAGATCTTCGGCACCCGGCAGCGCGACATGCTCCGCCAGCGCCTCATGGGGCTTGTCATGATGCTTCTGCTCGTCGCCGCGATCGTGCTCACGGTCGCCATCAACTCGGGGGCGGCGTTCTTCCCGCTGGCGTCCTGGGCGACGTGGATCATCGGCTTCGTCGCCGGCGCGTTCGTGATGGTGGCGCTGCTGGTCGCCCTCTATCGATTCGTTCCGAACCGGACGTTCCGCTTCCGAGAGGTGCTGCCGGGCGCGCTGGTCGCGGGCGTCCTGATCGAGGCGCTGTCGCTCGTCTTTCCGCTGTACGCAAAGATCGCGGGGGGGTTCAACACCTACGGCGCGCAGTTCGCGCTTTTCTTCCTGCTCGCGACGTGGTTCTACCTCCTGAGCCAGCTGGTCCTCCTGGGCGCGGTTTTCAACCGGTTCCGCCTCGGCGAGCCCGCGCGCCTGGGCATCGTCGCCAGCCCCATGCACGAGTCACGCGACAAGGGAAAACCCGTCGAGGCGATCAAGGAGAGGCAGGCCGAGAGCGACCCCGTGGAACCGCCGCGGCGGTCGATCTTCCAGCGCGCCTCCCTCGGCCTCGTCATGGCGCTCGCCCTGGCGGTGGGCGTCGTCAGGCGCCGGCGGGCCAAAACGGCGAGCTAGCCCGAGTTCAGGCCGTATTCGGCTACAGGTAGTCGCCGGACCCCTGGGCGTTACCGAGACGAGCGGCCCGACGCCACTCGCTGAGGAAGCAAGGGTCGTACCGATCTCAAAGGAGGTTCGTGCTTGGGAACTCTGCTATTCATCCTGCTCGTCATCCTCGTACTGGCCGTGCTTCTCGGAGCAGGCGGGTACAGCGTTCGCCGGTACTGGAGCCCGGCGGGCACCGAGGTCGTCGAGACCGGCGACACGGGTTCGGGGGCGGGAGCGGGCATGGCGGCGGCGATCCTGGCCTTGCTTGTGCTGATCCTGCTGTTTTTCGGCTTCACGCAGTGGAACTGGTTCGGCACTCGCTCTGGCGGCTCGACCGTCAACAACCCGAGCGTGACGTCGCCAATGCCCAGCGGTGGCGGCGGCAACGCTTCGCCCAGCGCTAAGCCGTCTCCTTCGTAACAAAGGTCTCCCTGACCTCCTCAGGGGAGCTGTAGGGCCGAGTCCTTCGGGACCGGCCCTTCTTCTTTGCGGGTGCGCGGCTGACTCGACGCGTTGCCCGGTTACGGAGAAATTCCACCTCGAGGAGGTTTTCGCATGGCCACCACCCGCCAGAAGACCGCGGCACGGCGCAACACCACGCATGGCGCCAGGCGCTCGCCGGGCCTGTCGACCGGGCAGCGAGACCGAATGCCCGCCGACACATTTGCCTTCCCGCAGGAGCGCAAGGAGCCGCTCAACGACGCCCGTCACGTGCGCAACGCGATCGCCCGCTTCGACCAGGTCGAGGGTGTGACCGACAAGGAACGGGACGCCGCCTGGCGGCGGATCCGCATCGCCGCGCGCAAGTACGGCGTCGAGATCGAGGCCCGAGGCTGGCGCCAGCTGATGAAGGGAGGCCGCACGGGCCACTCGCGCTCGCGCAGGGGCTGACCCGGGCCCCGCTTACCCGGCGTCCTCTTCGTTTTCCTCACAACAATTTACGAGGGGTAGGAGGGTTGTCTCCTACAACCGTACGGTGACAGAATCTGCGCGACGTCGATACTTGCCTTGATTCAGCTGGAGTCTGGGCTTGGAGGGACGGGGAATGGGGATCGTGCAGTTCCCGGTCGGTAGGTTGGCCGGCCAGGCGGAGCGCATCGCGTTCCGCCAGGGCCAGGCGCGGCCGAACGCCGGGCGGCCGCCGCTCCGCATCGTGGCGGGCGGCACGCCGAGCTTCTGCGCCTCGTGCGCGTCGCCGATCGAGTACGGCGCTGTGTGGCGAGGGGCGGAGGCCTTTTGCAGCGTCGAATGCTCGCTGGGGGGCAATCGGCCTGCCTAGGTGACTGAGCGGGCGCCCGCTCGCGCCCGCTCATATACCTTGTGTTCTCGATGCGAGCGCTCTTCTTGTGGGCCGCCGGGAATCGGTGGCTGGCGACCCACGTCCCGCGCTGGCGCTTTGCGCGGCGCGCGGTCAAGAGGTTTCTTCCGGGCGAGGGCTTTGAGGCCGCGCTGAAGGCGGCGACGGACTTCAAGGCCAGGGGCGTCGGCGCGCTGTTCACGCTCCTGGGCGAAAACGTCACCGACCTCGCGGACGCGAACCGCGTCGTCGAGCACTACGAAGAGGTCCTCGCCGCGTCCGCGGGAGTGGAGGCCGAGGTTTCCGTCAAGCCGACGCAGCTCGGCCTCGACATCGACCCCGACGCGGCCTACGCCAACCTGCTGCGCCTCGCGCGAGCGGCCGCCAACGCGAAGAGCTTTCTCTGGATCGACATGGAGGGCAGCGCGTACACCGAGCGCACCCTCGACCTCTACAAGACCCTGCGCGCGGAGCACGCCAACGTGGGCGTCGCCCTCCAGGCGTACCTGCACCGGACCGTGAGCGACGTCGCGACCCTGCTGCCGTTGAAGGCCGCGATCCGCCTGGTCAAGGGCGCTTACGCGGAACCTGCTGAGATCGCCTTCATGCGCAAGCGCGAGGTCGACGAGAACTACCTCGCCCTGTGCGCCTTCTTGCTCCCGGAGGTCAAGCGCCGCAACCTGCGCCTCGTCCTCGCCACGCACGACACGGTGCTCATCGCGAAGGCGTGGAGGTTTGCGCAGGCGCTCGGCATGGAGCGAGCGCATTTCGAGGTCGCGATGCTGTACGGGATCCGCACCGACGAGCAGCTGCGCCTGGCGCGGGAGGGATACGGGGTGCGATGTCTGATCGCATACGGCGACGCGTGGTACGCGTGGTACCTGCGGCGCCTGGCGGAGCGCCCCGCCAACATGTGGTTCGTGGCGAGGCAACTCCTGCCTTAGGGCGCGGGTTACGGTACGGTCGGTACCTGGCCGGCGTCCTCCTGGGCCTCTCGGGCCGCGCTCTCCGTGGCTTCGTGAGCGGGGTCCTCGTTGGGCACGAACTTGCCAGAGGCGGTGCTCGAGCCAGAGCCACTCGACGGACTCGGTGACGGCGAGGCCGCAGAGGCGGCCAGCGTCGTCGCGTAGAGGGCGGCCCCTCCAATCCCTCCGACCAGCATCGAGCCTGCCACGGCTCCCGCAACGACCAATCTTCGAACTCCCTGGACCATTTTTCGTCCTCCTGTTCTTGATCGCCCACACGCCGAGCGTCGCGACCTAGACTGGCGGCGGCCGCTCAGGAGGCATTGGGAAGGTGCTGTGAGTTGGCCGTGATTCCTTATTGATCCATCGTTGGTTCGAATTCGTAGAGGTTGATATGAGCTTCAGCATCGAGCGGTACAAGGAAGAGTCGAAGAAGGTCGACGTCACGGGCATCGAATGGGACCAGGTCGCGGTCCATCCCCTGTCCAAGGGCGACCTGTTCTGCCTTCACTACATGATGGACATCGAGAACCACGTTCCTCTCTACCTCTCGCACCTGCTGGTCACGCGCGCATGCATGGATCCGATCCTCACGGCGTTCCTCGCTTGCTGGAACTACGAGGAGCTGTGGCACGGCGAGAACATCGGCCGTTTGCTGAACCTCTACGGCATCGAGTTCGATACCCAGGAGCGCATCGCCAACGTACGCGCGAATCTCGGCTTCCAGAACAGCGTGAGCCTCATTTCCACGATGGCGGGCTCGTGGCTGTTGAAGGACTTCTCCGCCGTCTACCTGACCATCGGCGCGATCAACGAGCTCTCGACGCTCACCGGCTATGGGGCGCTCATCCGCAAGTCGGGCCACCCGGTGTTGAAGGACCTGCTGAGCCGGATCATCAAGGACGAGCGTCGTCACTACGCCTTCTACTTCAACTCCGCCAAGGAGTGGCTGAGCGGCAACGAGCGGGCCCAGAAGGTCGACAGATGGATGCTCGACCGCGTGTGGGTTCCTGTCGGGCAAGGCGTCAAGAAGCAGGAGGAGGTGGACGCGCTCGCGATCTACCTCTTCGACGATGAGCAGGGCGAGGAAGAGCTGCTCGAGCTCGACGCCACGATCGCCAAGCTGCCTGGCCTGTCCGGCATCAAGCTGATGTCGAAGGCGCTCTATGCGGCTCGCGAGCGCATACGGCGCAACCCGAAATGGGCATGGCGGCTGATCGAGAATGAGGGGTGGGCGGTCAACCCGCCGCCCAAGTCGCCGGTCGGCGAGCTCACGACCCGGCGCGCCACGCTGGACGAGGCGGAGCCGGTGGAGGCGGGCACCCCGTAGCCGGGAACCCGGCCTGAAAATGCAGAAGCCGGCGGCGCATTTCACGCCGCCGGCCCTGGACCCTTGTGCTCTTAGTTCTTGCCCGGGATCACCGGGGCACCCTTTTCCTGGGCTTCCTTGAGCATGTCGGGCGCCTCGAGCTCTTCGTCGCCCTGCTCACCCACCGGGTGTTCGCGCTCCATGTGAGCCTTGAGCTCCTCCGAGTTCGCAACCTCCGCGTTGCAGACGTCGCATTTCATCGGGGTTTCACCTCCCCTTGCGGTTTGAGGCGCGCGAACCTTGCGGCCCGAGCGCCTCACCTAGAAAACGCCGCCGCCATCGCCGCTACCGGCTTCGAGTTCGTTCTCAATTGGGAGGGAGACCCGAACTGGCGTGAAAGAGGAGAATGCGATGAGCACCATGGCCGACGACGACATCAACGACCGGATCAACGCAGGCAGGCAGACGATCGAGATGGCCGGCGAAGAGGCCGACGAGCTCGAACCGCGGCGCATACCACCCACGGTGGTCGTGGCGGGCATCGGGGCAGCGCTCCTCGGAGTGGGCTTGCTCGCCTGGATGCTCTACCGCAGCCGGCGGCGGCGCACGCTGGTCGAGCAGCTTCAGGCGACCCTTCCCGGGCGCGTGAGCGACCTGCGGCACATGAGCGCGGAGCGGATCGGCGGCTTGCGCGACCGGGGCGGTGAGAGGATGAGCGACCTGCGCGACCTGGGCGACGAGCTTCGCGCCCGGATCAGAAAAGCTCTCTAGAGGGAACCCGGCAGGGTTTCCGCCGCGAACTTACGCGGCTCGAGCGGGGTCGAGCCTGAGGGTCCGCCGGGCCTTCTCGGGCACGACTCCGCGCCCGTTCGCCGACGATCCGAGGTAGCGCCGCGCCGCCCGGTAGCCCCAATCGACGAGCTCCTGGGTGTGGCTGAAGTCCGCGGGCGACACGTCCGCCAGGTCCAGCGCCGGCAGGACGTGGATGTCGGCCACGCCGCGGTTGGCGTCGACCTCCGCATCGAGCTTCTGCTCCACGATGCGCGCCAGCGCGTGCAGGGCCATGCCCAGTGCGTTCGTCGGCTCGCGGTTCAACCACGGGTACCCGACGGGCAGGACGTAGATCTTGACCGCGCCCAGCTCGATCGCGACCGTGATCGGCGTGTGGTTCGCGACCCCACCGTCGACGAATTCGCGGCGTCCGATCGTGACCGGTGGGAAGACTCCCGGTATCGCGCAGCTGGCGAGCAGCGCCGGCACGGCCGGTCCCGACGTCAGGATCGTCGCGCGCCCGCTCTTCAGCTCGGTGGCCACCACATGGACCGGCACCTTCGACTCCTCGAGGCGCTTGAAGGGGAGGTGCCGCTCGAGCAGGTTCCGGAGGTTTTCGTTCGAGATGAAGTGGTTCGCGCGACCGATGAGGCCTCTCGCGCTCGTGATCGGGCTCAGCGGGAACACGTCTTGCCGGCGCAGGCCCTTCCAGATCTCGCCGAGCTCCAGGACCCCATCGGGGTCGGGGCATCCGGCGATCCAGGCGGCGTTGACGGCTCCAACCGAGGTGCCGACGACGAAGTCGGGGCAGACGCCTTGCTCGAACAGCGCTCTCAGCATCCCGACCTGGACCGCGCCCAGGCTTCCGCCACCGGAGAGTACGAAGGCGCAGGGTCCCTTCCCCGTAGCGCCTTGGGCGGCGGGGGAGGCGCTCATCGCGAGTTTGGGGTGGGCTCCATCTCAGGCCGCCTCCTTGATGTCGCGGTCCTTGAGGCGCTTCTCGCGCTGGGCCTCCAGCGTCACCGCGGCATCGAGGCGATCCCACAACCGCCAGTCGGCCTCCGACCGCCACACCTGGTCGAGCATCGACTCGAGCTGGGTGTGCATGTCGGGCGCGTCGGACTTGGATCTGAACCTCACCACTCTTCTCCTACCGAGAAAACGCGCACCCAGCCACGTGGCTACTACCACTATTGGACGGTTCTTGGATTCCACCGATGCATGGCCTCTTTGGCTATCCGTTGATCCAGACCGGCGCCGAACTGGAGTCGAGGGCCAGGTCGGAGGTGATCTGGCGGACCGACGCCGGGCCGGACGAGCCCACTGTCCACAGCTGGAAATGGCCTCCTGGGCTGTCGGGCGCGAGGAAGGCGATGGTCTTGCCGTCAGGGGAAAACGAGGGGGAAGCGACCATGCGCCCGCTGACAAGCGTCGCGGGCGAGCCCAGGGTGAGATTGGAGGTGTCGAGGCTCGCGACGTCCAGCTCCGCGGACTGGCTCGAGCCCTTGGTGCACACCATGGCGATCAGCTTCTCGTCAGGCGAGACGGCCGGCTGCCCGCAGCCCGCGTCCGCGCTCGTGAGCGCTGCGCCCTCGCTCCCGGCTCGCCGCTGGATCCAGACCTGGGAATGCACCTGAAAGGAGTCGTCGATCGAGAACTTGGTGTAGATCAGGCTGCCGTCGCGCATCGGCACCGGCTGGACATCGCCGCCGGTGTAGTCGTTCGGATTCGTGAATTCCTGTGCTCGCGACCCTGGGGTCATCGGGCTCACGAAGATCGCGAGGTCGATGCGGTAGCTGCTGAAGGCGTCCTTGGGGTCGAAGTCGTAGAACAAGGACTGGCCGTCAGGGCTGAAGCGCGGATAGAAGGCCCAGTGGTTGTCCTCGACCGCTCGCGTCGATGCGTTGTGCGAAAGCTGCGATGTCGTCTTGCCGGAGCTGGAGAGGAGGTAGAGGTCCGAGTAGTTGCCCTGGCGCCTGACGGCGACCAGCTGGCCGTCGGGCGCGGTGCTCGGCTGCATCCAACCGCTCTCGGAGGTGATCTGCTGGAACGACCCGTGCTGGAAGCGATAGATCGCCCCGGCCTGGACGACATACATCGTCCCGGGCAACGACGGCGCGGAAACCTCGCTCGGCCGGTGGACGGTGTGCTGGTTCGCGCGCAGCAAGCCCGCCGCCTCGTAGACGCCGACGCCGAAGGCCAGCATCGCGGCCACGAGACCCACCCCGATCGCCCAGCGCATCAGGGGAACGACTGGTGGACGAGAGGCAGGATGCGATTCCAATCGGGGAAGACCACGCTCTGGTCTCCCGCGTAGCCCTCCGACGTATAAGGCGGCACGAGGACCACGCGATGTACGTTGGGACCATTGAACTCATTGGCGATCGTCAGCAACGAGCGCAGCCTGTCGAGCCCCATGCTCGTCTTGATCTCGCCGTTGAAGGCGCTCGCCAGCGCCGGCAGGTCCGTCAAGTTGAGGTGCGAAGCCTCGGCTTTGATCGCGAGCAGCAATTGCTGTTGCCTTTCGGATCGCGCGAAGTCTCCGCGCACGTCGCCGTGGCGCGAGCGGACGTACTGCAGCGCGTGCACGCCGTCCATGTGCGTCGCACCCGGAAGCACAGCGACGCGGTAGTAGCCGTATGGATCTTCGGAGGCATTCAGGTCCGCGGGGTAGTAGTCGTCCATGACCGGGTTGGTGACTTGAAGGTTCACTCCGCCAAGCCTGTCGATCAGCTTCACCAGCCCGTTGAGACCGATCCATACGTAGTCGTCGATGTGGACCTTGAAGGTGCTCTCGACGGCGTCGACCGCGCCCTGCGGGCCACCGCTCCGATACGCCCAGCTGATCTTGCCCATGCCCTGGTTCGGAAGCTGCACCCAGAGGTCGCGCGGGATCGAAAGCATCGTTGCCTGCTTGGTCGCCGGATCGACCCGGAGCAGGATCATCGATTGCGTGTTGAGCTGGTCGGGGACGAACTTCGAATCGTCGTCGCTGCCGAGCAAGAGGACCGTGAACGGCTGGCTCGGAGGCTGAATCGGGTTCAGGTTCGGCAGCCCACGGGGCACCGCGCTCGCGGTCGCCGCGGTCTGAAACAGGGGCAGGAAGTAAGCGCCGAGCCCCACGAGGCCCGACAGCAGGAAACCGAGGACGACGATCAAGGTACGTGGCATGTGGACGTCCGGCCCTCCAGTCGAGCAACGCTTGACCGGAGCCAAAAACCCGTGGCTGGAGGCGCCGCCGCGTTGCTCTGGCTGTGAGGGCGCTCATCCTGCTGATCGTTGCCGCGGTGGCGCTGGGAAGCGAATCGTGGCCCGCATCGACGCCTCCGCCTCCGCTGGCCGGCTTCAGCTTCAGCCCGATCACGTCGCGGGACGCGAATCGCGACCCGGCCCAGGACCTGGCGCGGCTCCTCGACGCCACGAGTCCCGACCTCGTCCGCCTTCCCGTCTACTGGGAGCTTGTGCAGCCGACGCCACGCACGCTCGACTTCAGCTCCGTCGACTCGCTGCTCGACGTCGTCGCCAGGCACAACGCCACCGCCGAACGGCAGACGCGCGTGGTGCTCACCATCGGCGCTCGCAACTTTCTCTATCCGGAGCTGCACCAACCGGCATGGGCAGGTGAGCGGAGCCAGCCGTGGATCGGCATCGCTCAGTCACGGTTTGCGTACCGCAGGTACTTCGACACGAGCATCAAGCGATATCGCTCGTCCCCGCTTCTCTACGCGTGGCAGGTCGAAAACGAACCTCTCGACGTCGTCAGCAACGAGCTCACAGGCGACGACCAGATCAGCCGCGAGCAGCTCGCGTGGGAGATTGCGGAGGTGCACCGGCTCGACCCGTGGCATAAGGCTGCGACCACGACATACAACGGCGTGAACACGACGGTCGACATGCTCGAGCTGTTGGCGCCCCAGCTCGTCACGCACATGGGAACGGTCGGGCATCCCGAGGCGGCCCTGCAGGTCGGCGACGCGCTCGGCCTCGACGTCTACGTCGACGGCCCAAGCGTCCCGCTGCGCGACCTGACCAGCGTCGACCTGCGGTCGAAGTGGAAGCAGCAGACCGTGAGCTTCTGGGCCGGCCGGGCGCACGCGATGGGCAAGGACGTGTGGCTCGCCGAGATGCAGGCACAGCCCTGGGACTCGTCGGGGACCTTCGCGCCCGAAGACCTGGTCGAGAGCGCGATCGACTACAGGCAGGAGCCGCTCCAGGTCGTCCTGATGTGGGGAGTCGAGACCTGGCTCAACGACCCGGCCTGGATGGCGGCCGGGACCCGCGCGCTGGACATCCTCCAGGCGACTGGCTAGGCGGCCAGAATCTCGTGCGGGTTGGCGGCGGCGATCGAGAAGGTGCCGGCCGAGGTGACGAGCCGCACCGTCACCGTGTATCTGCCTGAGCTGGACGCGCTCGCTCCATAGCGGGCGCTCGTGCATGCGCTGGGAATGGTCACGCCCAGCTTCGCGTTCGAGCTGGCGGCGACGCTCGCCGGAGTCACGTTGACGGTGCCCGCGTCGTAGCGCGCGCCGATTTTCTCGAGCCAGGCGCCGCTCACCGACGTCAGCACCATCACCGCGGTCGCGGACTGGATCGTGACCTCCTTGGACGTGCCGTTGCGCGCATCCACCGTCGCGTGCAGGTCGTAGGCCGCGTCGCTGGCGCCGCCTGGGCACCAGTAGGTCGGGTCGACCGAGGCGGCCGCCAGAGAGAACGTGGGGCTCGGCGAGCTGCATGCGACCGCGGCGCAGACCAGGACGGCCGCCAGCGCGTCGCGGGGGTGCATGACGCGGGCGATTATGCCCGGAGACGGCCAACCCCCGCTCATTCCTTATTAATCTGTGCGCCATGGGCCATCTCGATTCTCAGAGGTCGCTGCCCGCCATCGGGGCGGACAAGACCGGGTTCAGCCCCCTTGCCAAGAAGCTTCGTCTCGTCGCCGGCAACAGGGTCCTCGTCCTGAATGCGCCCCCCGGCTATGCCGCGTTGCTGCGGCCCGGGCCAAGCGACATCGCGACCGAGGCGCAGCAGGACCACGTCTACGACGCGGTCCTGCTCTTCGTCAAAGACGTCGACGAGCTGCGGCAGCGCGGCCCCGCTGCCATCAGCGCGGCCAGGCCCAACGGCCTTCTGTGGGTTGCGTATCCGAGGATCCGGCCGCGCCACCGACCTGCCCGCCACCCCGTTGTGGGTCCAGCGGGACGTCCTGGGCGAGATCACGGGAGAGAAGGGCTACAAGCCGGCGGCCTTCGTCGCCGTCGACGAAACCTGGACGGCGCTCCGCTTCAAGAAGGTCTAGCGGGCCGGCCACGCGCATCCTGGCGGTCGCCGACGAGGTCGACGAGTCGCTCTACGGCGATCGGCTGCCCAACCTCCGCCCCGACATTGTGCTCAGCTGCGGCGACCTTCCGTTTGACTACCTCGAATACCTGGTCAGCCGGCTCGACGTCCCGCTCCTCTACGTCCCCGGCAACCACGACCCGAGCCTCCGGCCGCCCGACACCACGTGGACGCCCCTGCGCGCGATCGACCTCGAGCGACCTGCTCCCGGCCCGCAGGGCTGCGTGAACATCGACGGCCGCCTTCTCGAGGTCCGCGGGCTTCGCATCGCGGGCCTCGGCGGCAGCCTTCGCTACAAGGCGGGACCGAACCAGTACTCGCAAGGGCAGATGGGCCGCCGCGCCCTCAAGCTCGAGCTTCGCATCCGCCTGGGCAGGGTCCGCGACGGGCGCAAGCTCGACGCGCTGGTGACACACGCTCCGCCGTACGGAGCGGCCGAGGCGGAGGATTCGGCGCACGTCGGCTTCGTCGCCTTCCTGCGCCTGATCCGCAACTTTCACCCGCTGCTCGCGGTCCACGGCCACATCCATCCCTACGGCCGGCTGCTGCCCGAGCGCCGCGTGGGGCCGACGCGCGTCATCAACGTGGTCCCGTCGCGGATGATCGATATCTAAAGGGGAAGGCGGGTCCCGGCGCCCTCCCGAACGGCGCGCGCATAGACGAGCCCCGCGGTGGCCGCGTCCTCGACCGCGATGCCGGTCGACTTGTACAACGTCATCTCCTCCGGCGAGCGGCGGCCAGGCTTTGTCCCCGCGATGACCTCGCCGACCTCCGTCACCGTGGCCGGGTCAAGGCCCTGCAGCTCATGCGCGCCGGCGGGGGGAGGGCTGGTCACGGCGCCGCGCCACTCCACGAAGACGCTGCAGGCGCGCACGGTCTCGGCGTCCAGCTCTGGTCCGAAGGTGCCGCCGACGGCGCTGACGTGAGCGCCCGGCTTCAACCATTCGCGCAGGAGGATGGGCTCGCGGGCGTCGGTGCAGCAGGCGACAACGTCGGCGCCGCGCACGGCGTCCTCGAACGAGATGGCGGCGCGCGCGCGGGGGTTGTGCGCGGCCAGGTCGCTGGCCCGCTTGCTGTTGCGCGACGCGATCCGGATCTCCTTGAAGTCGCGGACGCGGGGAAACGTCTCCAGGTGCGACCAGCCCTGGACGCCCGCGCCGAGGATCGCGAGCACGGCGGCGTCTTGGCGAGCGAGGACTCGCGCCGCCACCGCGGCTGTGCCGCCGGTGCGGATCGCGGTGATGTAGGTGCCGTCCATCAGCGCTAGCGGTGTCCCCGTCTGCTCGTCGAACAGCGCGATGACCCCCTGGTGCGAGGGCAGGCCATGCTCCTCGTTTCCCGGAAACACCGAGACGAGCTTGCTCTCGAGCGCGGCGCCGGGGACGTACCCAGGCATCACGCCGAGGAGCCCACGCTCGACGCGGACGGCGCTGCGCGGGGGGGCCGACGCCGCGCCCGACGAATACGCGACCAACGCGTCACCGAGCGCGTCGAGCATCGCGTCGACGTCCAGCAGCTGCTCGACGTCCGCGCGGCTCAGGTACAGGAGCTCGCCCACCGCCGCGATCATAGAGTTGGTGCGCGACTTTCTCCGCAACGGGAAGTTGCTGACGCTGATGCTCGGCCACTTCACCGTCGACAGCTACGTCGGCGTGATCCCGATCCTCTATCCGCTGCTCATCGGGAGGTTCAGCCTCAGCCTCGCCACCGTCGGATTGGTCAGCCTGGCGTACGGCGGGATGGCGGCCATCTCGCAGCCGATCTTCGGCCTGATCGCCGACCGCTTCGGCACGCGCTTCACCGGCCTGGCTCTCGCGTGGACGGCGATCACCTTCGCCGTCATCGGTTTCGTGGACAGCTTTCCGCTGCTGGTCGGGCTGGCGCTCGCGTCCGGCCTCGGCTCCGGAGCGTTCCATCCGCTGGGCGCGCTCGACGTGCGTGGGCTGCTGCCGGCGTGGCGCCGCAGCCTGGGCATGTCCGTGTACGTCACGGCGGGGACGGTCGGCGTCGCGGCCGGGCCGCTCATCGGCATCTTCCTCTTCGGCGTCTTCGGCATCCACGGCACCGGCTTCCTGGTCCTGCCGGGCCTCGCCACGGGCGGCTACCTGCTGTGGCGCATGCGCGGCCGCGTGGCTGCGGCCGGCGCCGCGGTGCGCGGGGCAGGCGTGACGTCGCGGGCCGTGCCTGTGCTCGCCCTCGCGGCTGTCATCGGCGTGATGATGTCGCGCAGCTGGACGGTCAACGTCTTCCAGGCCTTCACCCCGACCTGGTACCGGCAGCTTGGCTACGGGCCCGAGTTCTATGGTCCGCTGGCGACCACCCTCGTGCTCGCCAGCGCCGTCGGCACCGTGGGCTGCGGCTCCCTCGCCGACCGCTTTGGAAGGCGCACGGTGATCATCGTCACGCTGCTGCTGTCGGTGCCCGCGATCCTCCTCTACACGCTCTATCCCGGGCCGTGGGCCTTCGCCACCGCCATCCTCATCGGCTTCCTGGCCGCGTCGACGGCGCCTCTGATGCTCCTCATGGCGCAGCAGCTGATGGCATCCCGGGCCGGCCTTGCCTCAGGGCTTGTCATGGGTCTCGGCTTCGTGACCGGAGCGGTCGGCGTGCCCATCAACGGCGCCATCGGGGACGCCATCGGGCTGCAGGAGTCCCTGCTCAGCCACGTCATCCTGGTCATCGCGACCGTGGGTCTCGCGTGGTTCCTGCCGCGCGAGGTTGAGATCGAGCGCTACGCGGAACAGCCCGAACCGATGCGCCCCAGCGCCGAGCAAGCGTGACTGTGATCATCACGACCGACGACCAGATAGAGCTTGACGTCCACGATGACGCGGCCGCGCTGGCGCGCATCTTCACCCTGCCCATAGGCGCCCGGCTCGAGGGGCTCGCCGAGATTTACGGAGCTTCGTCCTTCGACCAGGCCGCGATGACGCGACTGCGCGAGGTCCACGAGCATGGCGACGGCTTTCGAGTCCACGAGGAAGACCCGCGGTACGCGCCGGCGCTGCAGCGCCTGGTCGACGCGGATGCCTGGGGACAGCTCCGCCGCGACCTCGCCCGCGCCTGGGAGTACCAGCGCTCGGTGCTTCCGGGGATCCACCACCCTGACCGGATCGACGTGAGGCTGACGCTGGGCAACCCCGACGATCCTGTGTTCGTCGAGCGGACTCATGGCTATTACGGGATGGGCGCCACCCCGGGCACGATCTGGCTCGTCGCGTGGCCGACCGACTACAACCTCAGCCGCATCGGCGCGTGCGGCGTGCACGAGCTCGTCCACAACCTCCGCACGCCGAACATCGAGACCAGCTTCAACCTCGTCGAGTGGGTGATCCACGAAGGCCTCGCCGAGGTGTTCACGACCGAGGTGTGCGGCCTCGACT
>VBJE01000092.1:7439-17196 GCA_005879675.1 Chloroflexota bacterium | reverse complement strand
GGCGAGCCCGCGGTAGCGATCGCGCGCGTTCGCGGCGATGCCGTCGGCACCCTGCTGCCCGGCGACGTGGATGATCTCCTCGAACCTCGCGCACAGCTGGTCGAGGACCGACCATGTCGCCTGGTTGAGCCGGCGCGCGCCCTGGCTCCCGCCGGTGATCAGCACGCGCCTGGGCGGCACGTCGGGCGTGCGCGGCGCGAAGCCGTCGCGCAGCGGCACGCCGGTGAGGACGACGTGCCCGTCCTTCAACCTCTGCTCCGTCCCGGGAAGAGTGGTGCAGACCGCCGCCGCGCGGGCGGCGAAATAACGCGTGGCCAGGCCTGGCCGGACGTCCTTCTCGTGCAGGACGTAGGGGATGCGCCGCATGCGCGCGGCGGCGACCGCCGGCGCCATCACGTACCCGCCCATCCCCAGCACCACGTCAGGCCGAAAACGGTCGACGATCCGGAGCGCGGCGCGCAGGGCTGTAGGGATGAGGTACGGGAGGGCGAGGTTCTTCCAGGGCGCGTCGCGGTCGAGCCCGCGCACGCGGACGGTCTCCAGCTCGAACCCGGCGGCCGGGACAAGGCGCTCCTCCGGGCCGCCCGCGCGGCCGACCAGCAGGACGGCGCCGCCAGGCTCCTCAACGCGAAACGCTCGCGCGACCGCGAGCGCCGGATACAGGTGCCCGCCGGTCCCGCCGCCAGCGATCAAAAGTCTCATCACTGCGTCGATTGTTCCGCAATGCCGAACCCGAGCCGTGGCGGGCGATGCTGAGCAGGATCCCCACGGCCGCGAGCGCGGTCGCCAGGGCCGTGCCGCCGTAGCTGAAGAAGGGCAGCGGCACGCCCGTGATCGGCAGCGTGTTGGTGACCGTGGCCATGTTCAGCAGCGCCTCGAAGGTGATCCACGTCGTGATCGAGGCCGCGAGCGCCATGCCGAAGCGATCCGGCGCCCGCAGCGTCGCCCGGTAGCCCCGGATTCCGAAAACCAGGAATCCGAGCATCACCAGCGTCGTGCCGACCAGGCCGGTCTCCTCGCCGACGATGGCGAAGATGAAGTCCGTGTGCGCCTCCGGCAACCACCCGTACTTCTCGATCGAGTGGCCGATGCCGACGCCGAAGAACCCGCCAGACGCCAGTCCGTACAGCGACTGGGTCGCCTGAAAACCAGCGCCGAGCGGGTCCGCCCACGGATTCCTGAACGAGGTGAGGCGCCCCATTCGGTACGGCTCGAGGAGCGTGACCGCGAGGAAGGCGAGGCCCAACCCGGCGGCGAGCAGCACGATGTGGCGCAGCCGGCCGCCCGCCGCCCAGTAGGCGCTGATGAAGATGCCGACGGTGACGATCGACGTTCCGACGTCGCGCTCGAGCATGAGCAGGACCAGGACGCCGGCGAGCATGGCGACGAAGGGAACGAAGACGTGCTGGAAGTCGCCCATACGGTGCGAGTTCCGGTCGACCCAGTGGGCGATGAAGATGGCGAAGGCGAGCTTGCCCAGCTCCGACGGCTGGAACGTGCCGAGAGGCCCGGCGTCGAACCAGCGCCGGGCGCCGTTCACGCTCACCCCCAGGTGCGGCACCAGGACGAGGAGCATGAGCAGCGCGGCCACGGCCGCGCCGGCCGGAGCCAGCGGCCGAAGGCGGCGATAGTCGAGGCGACCCAGCACGAAGAGCGCCACGAATCCCAGCAGCATCCAGGCCGCCTGGCGCTCCGCGTAGTAGAAGGCGGACTCGTGCTGCGTGTAGGCGAAGGCGACGCTCGCGCTCGTGACCATCACCAGGCCGGTCGCGCACAACGCGACGGTGGTGAAAAGAAGCAGCCTGTCCGGCTGCTGGCGCTGTGCAGCTGCGGAGCTCACGCCGCAAACCGCCGCCGGACGAGGTCTTTGAACTGGTTGCCGCGATCTTCGAAGTCCTTGAACATGTCGAAGCTCTTGTACGCGGGGCTCAGGAGGACGACGCTGCCTCTGCGCGCCAGCCCCGCGGCGATGGACACCGCCTCTTCGAGCGTTTGCGCGCGGATCACCTTGGGATGGGACTTCAGCGCCTGGGCGAGCTCATCCGCGGACGCCCCGAGGAGGATCACCGCCTCGGTCCTGGCGAGCACGTCGGCGACCCAGTCGCCCAGCTCGAATCCGCCGCCGTATCCGCCGGCGATCAGGATCACGGGCGCGCCGGGAAACGCGCTCAGCGCTACGCGGCCGGCATCGGGATTCGTCGCCTTTGAGTCGTTGTACCAGCGGGCGCCGGCCCACTCGCCGACGAGCTCGAGCCGGTGCTCGACGCCCTTGAAGGAGCGGATGGCGGCGTTGATCGCATCGTCGCTCAGGCCGGCGATGCGGCCCACCGCCGCCGCCGCGAGGGCGTTCTCCATGTTGTGCCGGCCGGGCAGGGGCATCGGCGGCTGCGGCTGGTGGCGGTCCAACCACACCACCTGTCCATGGGCGCGCGAGGCGAGCTCCTTCACGATCGGATCGCGACCGTTGAGGACGGCGAAGTCGGAGCGGTCGATCGCCCGCGCCTTCAGGTCGACGTAGCGCTCCAGCGTGCGGTGGCGGTCGAGGTGATCGGGCGTGATGTTCAGGATCACGCCGACGTGCAGACGCGGATTCTCGACCGACTCGAGCTGGAAGCTCGACAGCTCGAGCACGACCCAGTGCTTCGGCGTGATCTCGCCGACGCGGTCGAGCACGGTGTCGCCGATGTTGCCTCCCACGATCACGTGGCGATCGCCCGCCGCGAGGACCTCGCCCGCGAGCGCGGTCGTCGTGGTCTTGCCGTTCGTGCCGGTGATGCCGACCACCGTGCCGCGGCACAGGCGCAGGAACAGGTCGATCTCGCTCGACACCTGGATGCCACGAGCGCGCGCCTGGTTGAGCAGCTCGGAGTCCCACGGCACGCCTGGGCTGGCGTAGACGATGTCGACCCCGTCCAGCGCCGATTCGTCGTAGCCGCCCAGCCGATACTCGACGCCGGGCGGCATCTGCGCGAGCGTGGCCTGCAGCTCGCCTGCGGGCTTACGGTCGGCCACGCGGACCTTCTCGCCTGTGCTGGCGAGATGCAGGGCGAGCGCGACGCCGCTGCGCGCCGCGCCGACCACGAGGGCGGTCAAGAAATCAGCTTCACGAGAGCGACGGCGGCGATCGCCGACACGAGCCCCGCGGCCCAGAACGTGAGCGCGATGCGGTTCTCAGACCAACCCTCGTGGTGGAACGTGTAGTGGATCGGGGTCATCGTGAAAACGCGGCGTCCGCCGCTGACTTTGAAGTAAGCCACCTGAATGATGACAGACAGGGTCTCGAGCACAAACACGAGACCGACGATCGGCAGCAGCAGTAGAAGGCCCTGCTGGATCGCCATCGCACCCAGCGCGAAACCGATCGCCAGCGCGCCGGTGTCGCCCATGAAGACGCGCGCGGGGTGACGGTTGAAGACGAGAAACGCCGCCAGGGCTCCGCACAGGGCCATGCCCACCGCCTTCTCGCCGGCCGGCGCGTTCGGCAGCAACAGCGCCGTCGCACCGACGGCGATGATCGATAGACCGGCCGCAAGACCATCCATCCCGTCGGTGATGTTCACAGCGTTGGCGGTGCCGACAATGCCGATGACGGCGAGGGGCAGCCACCACAGCGAAGCATTGCCCAGGGCAAGCCAGGCCACAGGAATCGCGAGCACGACCTGGATCGGAAACTTGAGGCGGGCCGGGATGCCGATCGATCCGCGCCGCAGCTTGCTCACGTCGTCGACAAGGCCGATGACGCCGCCGGCTGCCAGGCCGGCGATCGAGGGCCAAGCGCCGGGGTGGCCCGCGACCGACGCGAGCAGACCGCCCAGGATGGCGAGCGCGGCGAAGAGGATCCCGCCGCCGGTCGGCGTGCCGGCCTTCTTCTGGTGGGTGTCGGGCAGCTCTTCCTGGATCACTTGCCCTGAGCGCAGCCTGCGCAGAGTCCGGATCGCGAACGGGTAGAGCGCGACGGCCACCGCGAACGCGATGACGAACGTCAGGACGTCGAAGAGCCTGGCCAGATTCATCGACGTCCGGCGAGGACGTCCGGCCGGGCTCTTCCGATCAAGCCGCGGTCAGCTCCCGGACAAGCTCGTCGAGGCGGACGCCGTGTGAGCCCTTGACCAGGACGCGATCCCCCGGCGCGGCGTTGCGGCGCACCCATTCGGCGGCCGCCGCCCGGTCGGGCACCACCTCGGCGCCGGCGGCCTCGGCCATCGGCCGCGCGTGCGCGCCATCCACCACGCACACGGCGTCGAAAACCTCGCGGGCGCGCTGACCGACCTGGCGATGGGCTGCCCCGGCGAGCGGGCCGAGCTCGCGCATCTCCCCCAACACGGCAAGCAGACGGCCGTGGCGGGGTTTGTCGGCGACGACCTGGAATGCGGCGAACATCGACTCGGGGCTGGCGTTGTAGGCATCGTCGACGACCGAGTAGCCGGCGGGCGTCGGGATCTCCTGCAGCCTGTGCTCCACGTTGACGTCGGCCAGGGCGGTCGCGCCGATCTCGAGCGGCACGCCGGCGAAGTCGCCCGCCGCCAGCGCCGCCGCCGCGTTCAGGGCCTGGTGGCGACCGTCGAGAGAGAGCCTCACCTCGACATCGCGCACGCTGAACCGCGAGCCACCCTCGGCAAGGACTTCGAATCCGTCGATGCGAAAGTCGCCGCCATGCTCGCCGAAGCTCGCGACCCGCGCGGCGGTCATCTGCGCCAGCAGCGGATAGAACTCGTTGTCCGCGTTCAGGACGGCGAGACCTGACTCCGGGAGGGCGGCCACCAGCTCGCCCTTGCTGCGCGCGAGCTCCTCGCGCGAGGCGAAGAACTCGATGTGGACGACACCGACGTTGGTCACGATGCCGATCGCGGGCTTCGCCAGGGCCGCGAGCGTGGCGATGTCACCCGGGCGCTGCAGGCCCATCTCGAGGACGAGCGCGGAGTGATGCGGCTCGAGGCTGAGGATTGTCAGGGGCACGCCGGTCTCGGTGTTCAGGTTGCCCTGCGTGCGAAGGACGTTGAAGTGCCTGCCGAGCACGGCGGCGACCATCTCCTTGGTCGAGGTCTTGCCGTTGCTGCCGGTGACGGCGACCACCAGCGGCTGGACGCGCCGCAGCGCGTGCGCGGCGAGCGCGTAGAGAGCCTTCCACGTATCGGACACGACCACCTCGACGATGCCCGCCGGGATGGCCGTCCTGTGATCGACCACGACCGCTGTCGCGCCCCGCGCGATCGCGTCGCTCACGAACTCGTGGCCGTCTTTGTCCGCGCCGCGCAGCGCGAAGAACAGGCCGCCCTGCCGCACCTCGCGCGAGTCGGTGTGAAACGTGGAGAACGTCTCGCCGACCTGGGTGCCGCCGACCTCGCCGCCGCCCGTCGCCTCGAGGATCTCGAGGAGGCTCAGCCGCACTTCTATCCCGCCAGAAATGTGATTTCGATCACGCTGATATCAACACTAAGTGCAGCGGTAGCCCGGATTCATTCCGGGCGTCCCCCGACGCTTCGCTTCGCGCAACCAGGCTCCCCCTGTGGAATACCCAGAGGGGGCCCGCGGGGGAGATCCGCAGATCTCCCCCGCGATCTTTAGCGACGGTCGGGTGTTACGTGCCAGTTGACGACGATGGCCTGCGCGATCTGCTTCCAGATCGGCTCCGCGGTCATGTACCCGTCGTTCAGCGTCCAGTCCCTGTCGCTCCCAGGGTAGTGCGGCTTGCGGATCACGACGATCATCGTGAAGCGCGGGTGGAGCGACGGAAGAAAACCGACAAAGGAGCTCCAGACGTCCTGCGTGTACTTGCCGTTGACCGGAATCTGCGACGTGCCTGTCTTTCCCGCCTGGTCGAGCTCGAACCCTCGGATCCTGGACGTCCAGCCCGAGCCCTTCTGCACGACCTGCTCCATCATCGCGGTCATCTTGGCGGCGGTCGCCGGGGTGATGACCTGGCGCTGCGGCTGCAGGAGCAGCGGATTGAGCTGCGTGCCGATTCGCTCCACCACATGGGGCGGCGCGTACTTGCCGCCGTTGGCGACGACGTTGATCGCCGCGAGCATCTGGACCATGTTGACGTCGATGCCCTGCCCGAACGAAGACGTCGCGAACTGCGAGTCCTGCATTTTGGCGACCGACGGCGGCGCTATGAAGTTCTCTCCCGCGACGTCGATCCCACTCGGCTGCGTGAGGCCGAACGCCTGCAGGTAGTTGTAGAAGGAGGCGTGACCCTCGGCGAGCATCGCCTTCATCGCCCCGACGTTCAGCGAGTGCGCGAGGACGTAGGTGTAGTCGATGTTGCCGTGGTTGCGGCGGTCCCAGTCGTAGATCCAGTAGCCGCCGACCTTGACGTAGCCGGGATCGTTGATCACCGTGGTCGGCGTGATCGCGCCGGCGTTGATCGCGCCGGACAGCGTGACGACCTTCATGACCGAGCCCGGCTCGTACACGTAGCTCAGCACGTTGTCCTTGAACAGCGCCGGGTCGGTGTGGTTGAAGTCGTTGGCGTTGTAGCTCGGGTAGTCGGCCCACGCCACTATGCCGCCCGTCGACGGGTCCATCACCAGGACGCTTCCGCTCTCGGCTCTGTCTCTCTTGACGCCCTCGGCAAGCGCCTGCTCCGCCGCGTACTGCACGCTCGCGTCGAGCGAAAGAACCAGATCTGACCCGTTGACCGGGTCCTGGTGGGTGTGGGACCCGAGGACGATCTCGCGGTTGGCGAGGTCGCGGTAGCTCGAGATGTAGCCGTTGGTGCCGGCGAGGATCTTCTGGTAGTGCTCCTCCAAACCGTACTTTCCGTCGCCGTTCCAGTCGACGAAGCCGAGGAGGTTGGAGGCGAGTGTCGTGCCCGGGGCGATGCCCGGGAGGTACGAGCGCTGAGTCTCCTCCTGGAGGCCGACCCCCGGCAGCTTCAGGGCGCGAAGCTGGTCCGCCTTGGCCTTGGCGAATCGCCGCGCGATGTAGGCGAACTTGGCGCTCGACTGCACGGTGGTCAGCACCTTCGACCGGTCGACGCCGAGCACCGACGCCAGGCCAGAGGCGACGCGGTCGCGGTCCTCCGGGGCGATCTGGTCGGGCGAGACGAAGGCGGAGTACACGGTTGTGTTCACGACCAGCTGGGTGAGGTTGCGGTCGAAGATCGCGCCGCGCAGCGCGGGCAGCTGGACGAACTCCCGGTACTGCGCCTGCGCCTGCATCGTCAGCCGGCCGTGCTCGGCGACCTGCCAGTAGGCGAGTCGCGACCACACCGCGCCGGCGAGGATGAGCGCCACCACGAGCATCGAGAGGACGCGCAGCCTGGCCGAGCCGACGCGATCGACAGTGCCGGGGCGTCTCGCGGAGAGCGCCCTGGTGCTCATTTAGTGCTTGGTGGCCGCCTGGACGTCGCGCGTCCCGACCACGGTGTTGACCACGATCGCGACCGCGCGCAGCCACAGCGGGGTCATGTCGGTGGGCGACGCGCCGACCGGCGCTGTCAGGTCGATCGCGACCTGCGTGCCCTGCACGTAGCTCGACGGCACGATGCGCTGCATCCCGCTCTGGGCGGCCTGCTGCTGCACCTGGGCGGGCGCGTGCAGGGTCACCTCTTGGTAGCGAAGCTGGTCCTGCTCGGCGACGAGCTGGCGCTGCTGGTCCTGGAGGCGTGTGATGTCGTACGAGTACTGCGTGATCTGAGCGGCGATCGCCAGGTAGAAGAGGACGACGATCACGATGGCGCCGACCGCCACGTAGGCATGGCCGAACAGGTTCAGCCGCAGCCGCTCGGCCGCGACCGCTCCGGCGACCTGCACGAAGCCGCGTGTGCGCCGTCGCCGCCGCGGCGGAGCGGAGACGTGCGGTGCGCTGGTCGTGCCCAGGCGCCGGCGGGCCAATATTCGGGTCGATGTCAAGACGTGAACTTCATCCTTTCTTGGTAATGGCGGCTTCAGCCCCTCTCCCCGGCCCTCTCCCCGATGGGGAGAGGGTGCCTTTCCTCTTTGTATGGGTGTGGCGCCTGGCGACCGGAGGGGTTAGGCCGATCGCCAGGACTTGTGGAGTCAGATCTTTTCCGCGACCCGGAGGCGGGCGGACCGGGCGCGGGGGTTGGCGGCCACTTCCTGTTCGGTAGGCCGCGTCGGATGCCGGGTGATGATGCGAAGGGTGGCCCGGTGGCCGCAGGTGCAGACTGGCTGCTGGGGTGGGCAGATGCAGTCTTTGGACTCGACGTTGAAGAATGACTTGACCAAGCGGTCTTCCAGGGATTGGAAGCTGATCGTCGCCATACGGCCACCGGGTTTGAGTGTCGAAAGAGCTGCGCTGAGTCCGGTCTCGATCTCTCCAAGCTCGTCGTTGACCGCGATCCGAATGGCCTGAAACGTGCGCGTCGCGACGTGTATGTCGCGAGGCCAGGCCCGGCGCGGAATCGCGGCCTCGACGGCCTGCGCCAGGTCGCGCGTGGTGCGGAGCGGGCGCCGCGCCACGATGAATTCCACGATGCGGCGGGCCCATCGCTCCTCGCCGTACTGGCGCAGGATGCGCTCGAGCTCGGCGGGCTCGTACTCGTTGACCACCTCTGCGGCGGTGAGGCCCG
The DNA here is from genome assembly GCA_005879675.1 of Chloroflexota bacterium. GTDB lineage: Bacteria > Chloroflexota > Dormibacteria > Dormibacterales > Dormibacteraceae > 40CM-4-65-16. The sequence goes on along the minus strand of VBJE01000092.1, from coordinate 8,660 downwards.
TGGTCGGGTCCATCCTCATGTCGAGCGGTCCCTCGGCGCGGAAGCTGAATCCGCGTTCGGGGTCGTCGACCTGGGTGCTGGAGAGACCGAAGTCGAAGAGGATCAGGTCCGCGGGGTCGAAACCGTTTTGTTTTGCGATGTTGCCAAGCTCGGAAAAGGCCCCGTGGACGACAACCGCCGCGGAGCCGAACGCTGCAAGAGACTCCCGCCCGGCGCCGACCGCCGAGGGGTCGCGGTCGATCCCAAGCAGCCTGCCGTCCGGTGTGATCCTCTCCAGGATCTGGCGGGCGTGGCCCGCCTGCCCGAGGGTGCAGTCGATCGCGACCGCGCCCACTCTGGGCTGGAGCAGCTCTATTACCTCTTGTGAAAGTGCTGGAACGTGCGGACTAATGTCCCGAGATCACCCTGTCAGCGAATTCTGTGAACCGTCCTTGTGCGTCGGCGCTGTAGCTGTCCCATCGCCCCTCGGGCCAGATTTCCACCCTCGAGCCGGCGCCGATCACCACGACCGTCGACGGGGTCTCGATCCCGGCCAGGCGCCGTTGCTCCGGGAGCAGGCTGATCCGTCCCTGGCCGTCGGGCTCGAACGGATCCGATAGTGGATAGAGGGTGCGCGACAGCGCCCGGTGATCCGGTCCAGGCAGCGGGCTCTGGAGCTCTGACCCCAGCGCCGAGCACGTTGTCCTGGCCGATCGACACGAAGCTGCCCTCGCGCAGCTGCTTGCGGAACGAGGCCGGGATCGCCATCCGCCCCTTGTCGTCCACCCTCACCCGATGCGCCCCAGTAAACAACGCTCATCGAGCCTCCCAGAACTGCATGCGACGTCTCTCCGTGCGGGCGCAGAGGCTGCAACCGCAGCCGTGGAGCTCGAGAGGGAGGCGGTTTCCGTGCTTGTCGAAGCGGTGGTTGATTCCGGCCTCGTCGTAGCCATCGCGGCTGCGGGGAGAAGTGGCGTAGAGGAGGTGTATGGCGTGCCTTACCTGGACGTAGGGTGCGACGTATGGTTCGATGTCTGCCGGATTCACCACTTCTCCCCACTGATCACCGCGATTCGCCGCAGACCTTAACAACGCCGGCTCAGCCTGTCAATACCTTTACCACAAGATCTAGCGCGGCCAAACAGGCCGCTGGCGAAGCGGACACCATATCCAGGGCTTGAGGCGCCGAAGGACCCTAAATAGGGGGCCTCAATCTGATAGCGACGAACATTAGTTTGGTGA
>VBJE01000092.1:0-7397 GCA_005879675.1 Chloroflexota bacterium | reverse complement strand
TGCCGGATTCACCACTTCTCCCCACTGATCACCGCGATTCGCCGCAGACCGTAACAGCGCCGGTTGGGCCTGTCAATACCTTTACCACTAGATCTGGACCGCCCAAACGGCTAGCTCGGATGAGCGGGCCAATATCTAGGGGTCGAAGGGTCTAGGCCTACTACATGCGGCATGGGAATGTGATAGCGCCGAACATTAGTTTGGTAACAGGCTCACCCGGCAGCCGTCGGTTGCTTACTTCTCTTTACCCGCTTCGTTTGAGCAGCCCGAGGCTCTTGGCGCGCCTCTCCGCCCAGCCGAAGACCACGATCCCGGCCGGGACGAGGACCACGCCCATGGCCACGAGCAGGGCGGCGGTGGGGATCTGCTCCCCCACTCCAGCGCCCTCGAGAAGACTGCGCCGCATGCCGGCCAGGGCGTACGTGAGAGGGCTGATCGCGCCCGCCACCTGCAGCGGCGCGGGAAGCACGCTCAGCGGGTAGTAGACACCCGAGACCAGGAGCATGAAGCCCTGGACGGCAAACGACATCTGCTCTCCCTTCTGCGGCGAAAGCAGCGGCAGGACGGACGTCAGGATGGCGAGCCCGATCAGGGGCACGATCGACGCCCCGAGCACGAACAGGGCACCGCCGATGTTCGCGTGCGAGAAGTCGATGTCGAAGATCGCGACCGCGACCAGCAGGACGATGAAGGTGCGCGCCAGGCCGTACCCGATGGCGAACAGGCAGATGCCCATCAGGTGGGTCACGCGCCGCACCGGTGCCATGAACGTGTACTCGATCGTGCCTTCCCATCGCTCCCAGGCGATCGCGTAGGCCGCCTCCATGAACACGAGCGACAGGTAACCCCACAGCAACGCGCCGATGAGCAGGTAGAGCTGCGCCCGGTGCAGGTCGAAGCCCCCGCTCCCCGCTCCCATCGTGTCCAGGCCCGAGGCGAGAAAGCCGATGGAGAGGACGCTGACGATGCTGTAGAAGAGCCAGACGATCTCCCAGACCCAGTAGCGCTTGTAGACGTACAGCTGGCGCTCGGCGAAGCCGATCAGGGCGCTCATCTCTGAATATCCGGCGCCGAGGCGCCGGATGGACCGTCGCACCTCGACCGTCATCGGGCCACCTCCTCCGCCTCTTCGGCCTCGAGCCTCTTGCCCGTCAGGTGCATGAACACGTCCTCGAGGGTCGCGCCGCCGTGCTCGCGGCACAGCTCTGCGGGGCTGCCGTCGGCCAGGACGCGCCCACCGTCCATCATCAGGACGCGCTCGCAGAGCGCCGCCGCCTCGTCCATGTCGTGCGTGCAGATCAGGACCGTGATCTCACGCTCCGCGCGAAGCGTCTCCAACACTGCCTGCACCTCCTTCTTGGACCGGGGATCGAGCCCCGTGGTCGGTTCGTCCATCAGCAAGAGGGAAGGCGCGGTCAGGAAGCTGCGGGCGATCGCCACCTTCTGCTGCTGGCCGCGCGACAGCTGCTTCATGGGCTGGTCGATGACGTCGCGAGGCAGGCCGAGCAGCTCGAGGACCTCGAGCACGCGCCTGCGCGTGCCGCGGCGGACGTTGCCGTACAGGCGCGCCGCGTAGACCATGTTCTCCCAGGGGCTGAGCTCCTTGAAGAAGGCGGCCTCGACGGAGACGCGGTTGACGTGGGTCCGCACCTCGAGCGCCTCTTTCACAACGTCCCAGCCGAACACTCGCGCCGTGCCCGAGTCGGGCGTCAAGAGTGTGCCGAGGATCCGGATGAGGGTTGACTTGCCGCTTCCGTTCGGCCCGAGGATGCCCGTGATCCCGCCCGGCACGACGGCCAGGTCCAGCTCGTGGAGCGCCACCTTCTCCTTCCACTCCCGCTTCCACCAGGGCGCGCCCGCTTCGCGCTCGCGGCGGCGGAACGCCTTCCTCACCCCCTGGATCTCGATCGCTGGAACGCTCATCGCTTACTCCCTGAAACCGGAACTGGACAAAAGAAAAGGACCGTGGCGGTGCCCAACAACCGCACGGTCCTGACTTGACTTTCTGGCTTCTAGGTTTCGGCTACTAGCCCAGCGTCAATGGCGGTGGTGGGCAGGCATGCTTCGCCCCTTGTCGGCGAAGACGACCAATCCAATGCCTGCCATAAGACCGTCTGTGACCTCGAGATGGACACGCCCGAGTGGGCGCGTGAAGATCGGAGACTACATCCCGCCCGGTCGCCAAGTCAACAGGCTGCGAAAATGTTTCGCCGTGGCAGCACGCGCCACCAAGACGGTTCTGATCGTCGAGGACGATGCGATCGTGGCCGAGATCTACAGCCTTGCGCTTGGGCGGGCGGGATATCGCGTCATGGTCTCGCGGAACGGGGTTGACGGCCTCGAGGCCGCCGCCCGGGAGCAGCCGGACTTCATCTTCCTCGACATCAGGATGCCGAAGATGGACGGGATCGAGGTGCTGCGCGGGCTCGCCGGACGCGGTGAGGGGATCGGCGTGCCGATCGTGATGCTGACGAACTTCGACGATCCCGCGATCGTGCGACAGAGTCTTGCCCTCGGCGCCAAGGGCTACATCGTCAAAGCCGGCACGAACCCGGCCGATCTGGCCGACGTCGTGTCCCGGTGGCTTGGCGAGCCGCTCGAGGCCTGATCGCGGCCCGAGATCGCGGGAACTCAGTCTTCGAGGCCGAGCTGCCGGATCAGAAACGCCATCACGAACGCCTCCTCGCGCCAGGACTCGTAACGGCCTGACGGGCCCATGTGCCCTGAGCCCATCTGCGTCTTCAAGATGATCGGGCGGTCGCCGCGGTCGGCGGTCCGAAGCTTCGCCACCCATTTCGCGGGCTCCCAGTAGGAGACGCGCGGGTCGTTGAGGCCGCCCATGACGAGCAGCGCGGGGTACCGCGCCTCGCGGACGTTGTCGTAGGGCGAGTAGCCCTTCATGTACGCGTAGATCTCCACCTGGCCAGGATCACCCCACTCGTCGTACTCGTTGACGGTGAGCGGCAGCTTGTCGTCGAGCATCGTCGTCAGGGCGTCGACGAACGGCACCTGGGCGACGGCGCAGGCGAACAGCTCGGGCCTGGCGTTGAGCACCGCGCCGATGAGGAGGCCGCCTGCGCTCCGGCCCCGGATGGCGAGGCGTTCCGGCGTCGTGTAGCCCTGCGCGATCAGGTGCTCGGCGCATGCGACGAAGTCGTCGAACGTGTTGCGCTTGCGCAGGAGCTTGCCGCTCTCGTACCACTCCCTCCCCATCTCGCCGCCGCCGCGCACGTGAGCGATGGCGAACGCGAAGCCACGGTCGAGCAGGCTGAGCCGCGCGGGATCGAACATCGGGTCGTTGGAGTGCTCGTAGGCGCCGTAGCCGTAGAGGAGCAGCCCCTCCGCCGGCTTCGCCGGCACCTCCCCATGAATGGGGAGGAGCGACTTCTTGTAAACGATCGAGATCGGGACCCGAGCCCCGTCCCGAGCCGTCGCCCACAGCCGCTCGGTGGCGTAGTCGTCGCGGTTGTACCCGCCGCGAACCGGCTGCTCCTTGACGATCGTGCGCGCCTGCGTCGTCATGTCGTAGTCGACCGCCTGCCAGGGCGCGGTGAGCGAGGTGTAAAAGAAGCGCATCACGTCGCTCTCGTAATCCGGGTTGGAACCTGGGAACGCGGTGTACGCCGCGTCGGGCTGAGCGACGACATGGAGATCGCCGGTCGAGAATTCCAGCACCTCGAGGCGCTGCAGCCCGTCCGAGCGCTGACCGAGAACAACGTACCGGCGGTGCACGTCGGTGAAGTTGAGCCGGACGCCGGGGCGCTCGGGCACGACCTCCGTCCATGACTCCCTGCCGGGACTGGTCACGGGGGCGGCCATCAGCCTGAAGTTCGTCGCCCCGTCGTTGGTCAGGATCAGGAAGCGGTCGTCGTGATGGTCGACCGAGTACTCGACGTTTTCCCGTCGCGGCTCGATGAGCACCGGCGCGGAGTCGGGCGCGTCGCTGGGCAGGAAGCGATACTCGCCGCTGACCTGGCTGGCGGTGCTGATGAAGATGTACCGCTCGGTCTTCGACAGCTCGACGCTCACCTCGTAGCGCTCGTCCTCTTCCTGGGAGACGAGAACGTCATCGCTCGCATCGGTTCCCAGCCGGTGCCGCCAGACCTGGAACGGCCGCATCGTCTTGTCCGGCCGGACGTAGAAGAACGTCCTGCTGTCCGCGGACCACGCGGCACCGTAGTAGACGCCGTCGATGACATCGTCGCGGTCCCTACCCGTCGTCAGGTCGCGAAAGCGCAGCGCGTGCAGCTCCGAGCCGTCGACGTCCATGGCGTAGGCGATGAGGCCCTCGTCGGGGCTGCGCTCGACGTAGCCGAGCTCGAAGTACTTGTGGCCCACCGCCAGCTCGTTGCCGTCGAGCACCACCTCCTCGGGCGCGTCCATCGAACCGCGGCGCCGGCAGTAGATCTCGTAGTCGAGGCCCTCCACCGTGCGGGTGTAGTTCCACCAGCCCTTGTAGAGCGTCGGGGCCGACGTGTCGGTCTCCTGCACCCGGCCGACGATCTCGTGGTAGAGCCTGTCCTCCAGGTCGGCGCCCTCGGCCATGACGGTGTCGGCGTAGGCGTTCTCGGCCTCCAGGTAGGCGATCACGTCTGGGTTGGTTTTGTCGCGAAGCCAGTAGTAGGGGTCGACGCGGCGATCGCCGTGGGCCTCGAGAACCTGGGGCCGCTCGGCGGCGACGGGCGGGCGCGCGGGGGTGACTTTCACCCGCTCCACGATAGAGGCCGGTGCTAGACCGGGCGGGTCAGCTTGAACGCCTTCTGTATGAGCCTCTTGACCGCCGGCTTGTCGACGTCCTTCGGGCCCCGCAAGGTCACAAACCGGGTGTCCTTGCCGCTGCCCTGCAGCAGACCGGAGCCATCGTCCAGCTCGCGGCCGCGGTAGAAGAAGATCGTCGAGTGTCGAGGGAAAGTGCCTATGCCGACCACGTTCGCGCCGTCGACGGCGTAGCGGACGACCTTCCACATCATCCGCTCGGACCGTGGAGCCTCCATCTGGTACGGGATCTCCTTCGCGTCAGGGGCGACCTGCTTCACGGCCTTGATCGCGGCCTGCACCGTCGGGCGGACGGCCACGGGTATCTTCCTGACCTGCCCCGAAACTGTGATCATCTACGCCGATCGTAGCTTGCTGAAACTCCCAACCCAGGTCGAAGCGTTCTTGAAGAAGCCCAACGCCGCCGTCATCGCGACGGTGCGGCCCGATGGATTTCCGATGACCGTGGCCACCTGGTACGACTGGGACGACGGCCGAATACTGGTCAACATGCACGCGGGGCGAGCGCGGCTTGGCTGGATGCGGCGGAACCCGAAAGTCAGCCTGACGGTCTTCGACGGCGACTGGTACCGCCACGTGAGCCTCTACGGCACGGTCGTCGAGATCGAGGACGACGCGGACCTCGCGGGCATCGACCGCCTCGCGCTGCGGTACACGGGCAAGCCGTTTCGCAACCGCAGGGCGCACCGCATCAACGCGTGGATGGAACCCGCCGGCTGGCACGGCTGGGACCCGGCGGGAGACCTGAGCAGCCCTGGCGTGCAGGCGAGCTGATGGCGTTCGAGCCGTTCTAGCGCGACCCTCAGGCGCGCGCACGCGCGATGTCGACCCGGTCCCCGCGCATGGGCACGCCCTCGCTCAGAAGGAGTTCCCGCTGCCGGCGTCCCTTTGGGATCGTGCCGTCGGCCCGGACAACCCTGTGCCACGGGACTCCTTCATGCGTCGTCGCCAGGACGCGGCCCACCAGGCGCGGTGCCTGGGCATCGATGTCGCTGTAAGCCTGGACGTGGCCTGGAGGAATATCGCGGATTCGCTCGAGGATGGCCGCCGCACGGGATTCCCGGCGCATGCCGCGATTGTGACGACTACCAGGTCAAGGTCGAACCGATCCGCGGTAGCGTCGCCTGCCGCGCGTCCTGGTGGTGGGCGCCGCTCGCCGAGGCGCTGACACCGCGACCGGCAACGCTGCCTCTTCGACGTAGCGCCAATCGTCGCCCGACGCCAGCGCCACGGCGTCGACGGCACGCAGCGCGGGTGCGCCCTGGCGGCGGAGCTTGGCCCAGCCTTCGTGATCCTCGGCCGTGATGAAGGTCAGCGCGCGACCGGTGTTGCCGTTGCGCGCCGTGCGGCCGATACGGTGGGTCAGGGCGTCCGCGGTGTCAGGCAGCTCGTAGTTGATCACCAGGCCGACATGGCTCAGGTCGAGTCCGCGAGCGGCGACGTTCGTCGCCACCAGCACGTCCGCGCGCCGGTTGCGAAACGATTCCATCACCTTGTCGCGCGCGCTCTGCGCCATGTTCCCTTGAAGCTCGACCGAACGATGGCCAAGCCGCTGCAGCTCTCGGTTCAGCTTGCGGACGCCGTGCTTGGTGCGGCCGAAGACGATCGCCACTCCGTGCTGGCGGAGGATGCCGCTCAGCACGTTCAGCTTCGATCCACGGCTGGTGCTGACCAGGCCGTGCTCCAGCAAAGACGCGCCCTCGGTGGCCAGCGCGATCCGCACCGGGTCGTGGAGATGCTTTTCGATCAACCTCGTGACCCAGGCGGGCATGGTCGCCGACGCGAGCACCGTCTGCGTCGAGTACGTCAGGCCGAGGATCCGCTCCACGTCAGGCGCGAAGCCGACGTCCAGCATCTGGTCAGCCTCATCGAGGACCAGGTACTGCACCCGGCTCAGCGACACGAGCTTGCGCTGGACCATGTCGAGGATCCGTCCCGGCGTCCCGATCACCACGTCAGCGCCGCGCTTCAGCGCCTGCATCTGCTGGTGATAGCCGACGCCTCCGTACAGCAAAGCGCTGCGGAGCCCGGAATCCATGGACCTGAACACTTCTTCGACCTGGATGGCCAGCTCCCGGGTCGGCGCGACCACGAGGGCCCGCGGACCGGGGGCGCCAGGCTCAAACCGCTCGATGATGGGCATCAGGAACGCGATCGTCTTGCCGCTGCCCGTAGGCGACTGAATGACCACGTCTCGCCCATCGAGCAGGGCGGGGATCGACTCTAGCTGCACACGGTTTGGCGTATTTATGTCTTGTCGGGTCAGGGCCGCGAGGACGCGCGCGCTGACGCCGACTTCGGCGAATGTTTGCAACGAAGCTCCAGGGTTCCTCTCTCTTTGTTCTTATTTGCCGGAGCTACAGGACTCTGTGTTGAGACAGGAAGAGAGGACCCGAGCGGGCGACGCAACCCGTGCGTCGTACGCAAGTGTACCGGATCGGCGGTGAAGAAGCCCTGTTCGGGTCAGACCGCCGTGCGGCGGTTCACGATCCTGCGCCGGTATTCCCGGCGGCGAAGCGTGCTTCTTCGCTCCCCCGCACGACCCAGTCCTGTGAGGACCAGCGTGGCCAGGGGTCGCGGGCGGGTGGATCTACGCTCGGCGCAGCGACGTTCCCGTGCGC
>VBJE01000320.1 GCA_005879675.1 Chloroflexota bacterium | reverse complement strand
GTCTACACGTCAGACATGAACGCCGCCTTCCACATCGCGGAGAGGCTCGAGTGCGGGGTCGTGAACGTGAACGAGTCGGCGGCCTATTGGGACGGACGCACACCGTTCGGCGGTTGGTCTGGCAAGGGCAGCGGGGTCGGGCGTGTGGGTGGGATGGAATCGATTCGGTTCATGACTCAGCTCAAGAGTGTGGTTCTCGACATCCGCGACCCAGATGGAGATTGACCGCGGTTCGGTCCGACGCCTCGTCGAGATGACACGGGCCGAAGCCAACAGGGTCGCCCCCGAGAGCCTACTCGTCGTTCCGCTGGGCGCGACCGAACAGCATGGGCCACACCTTCCCGTCGGCACTGACTCGATGCTCGTGGAGGCCGTTGCCGAGCGGGCCGCACTGGCACTACGAGATTCGTTTCCCGTGGTGCTGGCGCCAACGTTGCCGGTGGGAAGTTCAGCGCATCACGTTCCCTTTGGGGGAACGCTTTCGGTCACCAGCGTTTCCTTCTATAGCGTGCTGATGGATATCGGTCGCTCAGCCGCCTCGGGCGGATTCCGGCGGATGTTCTATCTCAACGGCCATGGCGGCAACCACGAGCTTGCCCAGGTTGCTGCACGCGATCTGGGATTGGAGCTGCCGATCGCTGTCGGCGCGGGCTCGTGGTGGGCGATGGCGTACGACGCCCTGATCGAGGCCGGGAGCCCTACGATCCGAAGCATCCCGGGCCACGCTGGGGGATTTGAAACCGCGGCCATGATGGCGATGGCAGGCCACCTGGTTCGGGAGCAGCGGCCGAGCCGACCCGATCAGCCCGCCGCAGACCCCCCATTCCGGTCGCCCTTTCGAACCGAGGTGCACGGCTCCTGGAAAGCAATCGACGGTTTCACCGACAATCCTGCGGGCGCGAGTGCGGAGCTGGGTGCCAGGTTCATTACGGTGGCCGCGGCCAGGGTCGCGGCTGACCTGGGCTCCTTCTACTCCAACTCACAGGCAGACATCTGACCAGGAGTTCAATCAGCGACGAGGTCCACCGTCTCAGCCGCGTTGCTCTCGATGGACCGGATGATGGCGTCATTCACCGCCCAAGGAATTCTTTGTCGTTGCTGACGCTGTCGACAAAGTGATTCACCTCATCCGCCAGGTCGCCGGCTATGCGCTGGTTGGTCTCCGGCCAGTGCAGTCCGTCGGGGATCGTCATTCCTGTGGCGCCGACGACCCGTAGACCATGGTCGTGGGTGTCGATGGCCACGCTCCCCATTGTTCCGACGACTTCGAGACGTGCATTGATCCCGGACGGAAAGTTGTTGGGCAGCGTCCACCCAAATTGCAGGTTTCCAACCACACCACCTTCCAGCTCGCATGTCGCAAAGATCGCGTCGTCAGTGGGTGGCTCGGAGCTGTTCAGAGCAAGGGTCCTGACCGCTCGTGCGAATAACCGAGTGATCCTCCGGCCCGTGACCCACTGCATGGCGTCTATGTCATGTATGCCGAGGTAGAAGCAAGGCGAGCTTCTTCCTGCCATGCGCGTCCCAACGTCACGGAATGTGAAACGACCCGCCGTCACGTGCAGTGGTTCACCCACGACGCCTTCGGCAACCTGGGCCGCCGCTCCCGCATATCGCGGATCGAACCGCAGGATGTGTCCGACCATCAGCCGGCTCCGCGACGATCGGGCGACCTCGGCGATGCGGCGGGCGGCATCCAGCGTATGCGCCATGGGTTTCTCGAGCAGCACTGCCTTGCCTGCCTGGAGCAATCGAGTTGCGGGCTCCTCGTGGGCGGTATCGGGAACCGCGACAATCGTCGCGTCAACCTCCTGGTCTTCGCAGATCGCGTCCACGGATCGATACGAAGCGACTCCGAAGTTCGCGGCGACCCCATCGGCGACGTCCGCGTCCAGGTCGACTATCGCCGCCAGCTGCGCGAGCGGGCTCTCCGCGATGACGCGGGCGTGTAGCTGACCCATGAAGCCGGCTCCAACCACTGCGACGCGCAGGCTCATCGGACGGATTTAGCTTAGGCGGGCGCTGTGATCGGTGTCCTCTGACGCCCTCGCGCTCCAGCGGACCGATTTCAGATACCCGGTCGCCTGAATCGTCCGCACCTCGTCCGCTATAAGTACAGTGCGGCCGTGGACTCGACCGAGCTCATCGAGCGGTGCGATCGCCTCGCCGGGCTCGCCGGCCGGCGCCTTGCGTTTCCGGCGTCGAACCCCGCAGCCGACGCTCGCGCGCGCCAGTTGCACGATCACCTCGACGGCTTCGTCCGTCCGCGCGCCGCCGACATCGACGCGCCGCTGCTGGTGCTGCTCCTCGGACCCACCGGCGCCGGCAAGTCGTCGCTGCTGAACACGATCGCCGGCGCGGAGGTGAGCGAAGCCGGCGTGCTCCGGCCGACGACAAAGGAGGCGGTTCTGTACGCGAGCGAGGCCGATTCGCATCGCATTCTGGCGAGCGGTCGTCTCGCGGCCATCGCCAAGGAACGGCTCAGGCTGGCGGCGGCGCCCGCGGGCGCGGACGGCATCGCCGTCGTCGACGCACCGGATATCGACTCCGTCGAGCGGGACAACCGCGAGCTCGCCGACGTGCT
>VBJE01000319.1:2341-2937 GCA_005879675.1 Chloroflexota bacterium | reverse complement strand
CCCCAGCGGTCCGGGGGTTGCATTACGTTCTCACTGAACGATGCGACTTCGACTCGGCGTGGGGACCCTGCTCGGGCTCGTGGCCGCGTGCGGGGGCGCTCCGACCGCCCCCGTCCCGGTGGCGTCGCCGACGCCGCCCCCCGGCCCGCCGAACATCGTCTTCATCCTCGCCGACGACATGGGCTACGGGGACCTGGGCTGCTACGGCGCCCCCCTCATCCGTACTCCGAACCTGGACCGCCTGGCCGCCGAGGGCGTGAGGTTGACGGACTTCCGCGTGCCGTCAGGCCTGTGCACGCCGTCGCGCGGGGCGCTATGGACCGGCCTCTATCCGCCGCGCACCGGCCTCGTCGGCAACCTGCCGTCCGGCTCGCCCACCGAGGGCATCAGCGACGGCATCGACGACGACGAGATCACGCTGGCGACGGCCCTCAAGGAGCGCGGCTACGCCACGGCCATGGTCGGCAAGTGGCACCTGGGAAGCACGCTGGCCCACCTGCCGACGGCCCACGGCTTCGACTCGTACTTCGGGATCAGCAACGGCAACCAGACCTTCCTGCTCCTGCGCGGCACCGAGCCGGTCAAGGACCCGCCCG
>VBJE01000319.1:0-2330 GCA_005879675.1 Chloroflexota bacterium | reverse complement strand
CCGCGAGGCGGCGCGCGACCGTCCGTTCTTCCTCTACCTCGCGCACCGCGCGCCGCACGTGCCGCTGGAGCCGTCGCCCGATTTCCTCGGCCGCTCGGCGGGAGGGCTCTACGGCGACGTGGTGGAGGAGCTGGACTGGAGCGTCGGCGAGGTGATGAAGGCCGTCCGCGAGCGCGGCACGAGCGAGCGGAGCACGTTCGTGTTCTTCACGAGCGACAACGGGCCGTGGCTCTCGCAGGGAGAAGACGCGGGCTCGCCCGGCCCGTTCCGCTCCGGCAAGAACTCGCCCTACGAAGGGGGAGTGCGCGTGCCCGCCATCGCCTGGTGGCCGGGGCGCTATCCGGCGGCGCAGACAGTGAACGAGCCGGTGATGAGCCTCGACCTGTTCCCGACGCTGGTCACGATGGCCAAGGGCCAGCTCAGCCCCACGCGCAAGTATTACGGCACCGACATCTCGCCGCTGCTCGCGGGCGAGGTATCACGCCTGACGGGCGTGGGCCTCGAGGATTCGCGCGAGATGCTCGGCTACTACTTCAGCGACGCGGTGTCGTTGCGCTCGGGGCGCTACAAGCTGCTGAAGCCCGGTTACTGGGACCTCGTCGACACGCTCTACGACCTGCACGCCGATCCCTCCGAGACGACCGACCTCTATCCCACGCGAGCGGACGTGGTCTCGACGCTCTCCCCGCGCCTGGCTGCGCTCAGCGACGAGATCGCCCGCGGCAGCAAGAAGCCGAAGAAGGGTGGCGCGGCGGAGTGACTCGTCATCCCGGCGGCGGCTGGCTGTCGGACTGGAAAGAAAACAAGTTCAGCCATCTCGACGCCGGCAAGTGCCTGACCTGGCGACTTTTCATCCCGTCCGGTCGCGCGCAAAGCGCGCGGTGAGTCACTCTTCCCGGGAAGAGTCCATCTTACATAACTCCCTGAACCGCGCCCCGATCGCATCAAGAGGAGAGCCGGAACTTCACGGTCACGGTCATGATGACGGGAACCGGCACGCCGTCGAGCACCGTCGGCGTGTAGCGCCAGCGCACGACGGCGTTCAACGCGGCCGCGTTGAGCATCGGAACGCCCTGCAGCACCTTCACCTCTTCAACGCATCCCCACGGTGAGATCGTAGCTTCCAGGATCACGGTGCCCTGTACGTGCTCACGCTTCGCCGCCTCGGGGTAGATCGGTGGGACGTTGACGATCTTCCGTGGCTCCTGGATCCGGCCGCCCACGCTCGTGGGAGCCCGAGCCAAGGCGTTCGCGCGCGAGGCGGTCTTCTCGTCGGAGCACGCGAAGACCTCCGGCGCCAGCGGCACGACGAGGAACACCGAAGGCGCGACGTCTCCCAGTGGAGCCAGCGCGGAGAGCAACAATGCGTGGGCGGCCTCGAGGCACCGCGCGGAAAGCCCGGAATCGGCGACCGACACCTTCTTCGGCCGGGCGTCGGGCCCATAGTCGATCATGGCGCCGGCCAGGTCCTGCAGGCCGGGGACGCAACCCGAAGCCTTCATCAGATCGGAGGCGAAGCGGTCGGGAAAGAGGGTCGCCAACCGCATCGGGGTCTCCGGCGGCCCCATGGCTTTCGTCGGCGGAGGCCTCCAGCTCTGGACGCCCTTCGGCAGGGCGGCCTCCTGCTCGCGCGCCGTCAGCCATCTCCGCAATGGATCGTCGTAAGCAAACGGAAACGGCATGCCGTGATTGGCGATCGTCGATGCGGGAGGCAGCCGTCGACCGAAGTCGCGGGCCGTGCGCCCCCGGGTTCTCTGCAGGACCTCGAGCGCGAACCGCGCGTTGAGGTCACTGGTTTCCTGGTCGAGCGCTTCTGGCGTCGATTCCAGGCGCTCGGCGACGACCGGAGCGAGGGAGCCACCGCGGTCGATCTCACGGGCGAGATGCCAGTAGGTGAGCGCCCGGAACCGCGGCGTCTCAATGTCGAGAGCGACCTTCAGCACGCCGGCGTCGATCGGGTGACCGGCGCGGCGGGTCTCCTCCAGGACGGCTTCCCAGGCCTCGACGTCGGAATCCCGCACGGCGGCCATCGCCGCGCGGTTGGCGCTCCCCGCGCCTCCCCGCACCGCCATACGCGCCAGGTACTGGTAGCCCGACGGCGAGAGGCCGGCCGATCGCAGGACCGCGAGCTGGCCGAAGGCCTCGACGCCGCGCACCCGACCGAGCGTCTCGGCGACCACGTCGACGGCCGGCAATTTCAATCGGGTCGCCGCCGCGACGAGAGCGGCGTCGCTGCCCGCATCGCCGAGCGACCCGATCGCGCGGATCTCCTCGATCGCCGCGGCATCGCTGGCCTCGTGGGAAAGCGCCGACACGAGATCGGGCAGGAG
>VBJE01000091.1 GCA_005879675.1 Chloroflexota bacterium | reverse complement strand
GCGTGATCGCGGGCGCGACGAACGTCATGGGCGGGGAGTCTATCTATCCCCTCGACCCGTCGGCTGCCCAGGTGACCGTCCTGCGCACGTTCGAGGGTTTCGCGGCGGGCTACATCCAGCGCATCGGCACGGGTGAGGTCGTCGTCCTCGCCGACCCGCTGGTGCTGTGCAACGGGTACCTCGACAAGGGTGACAACGGCCGGCTGCTCGCCGATCTCCTCGGAACCGATTCAGGCGCGGCGGTGACCATTGACGAGTACCACCACGGCCTGACGGTGAGCGATTTCGCGCCGTCCGCCTGGTTGGCGACGCCGTGGGGCGCGGCGCTGATGTGGCTTCTCGTGGCCGTCTTCTTCGGCCTCTTCCTGCGCGGCCGCCGGTTCGGCCCCCTGGTCGACCGCCCTGCCGAGCTCGCGAGGTCAGATGTCGAGTGGTCGGTCGCCGTCGGCCAGCTGCTCCGGCGCTCGAGCGCGCGCGGCGTGACGTTGGGCCTGCTCGCCGGAGCGACAGAACGCGCCGTCGCCGCGCGGACCGGCCTTCCGCTGCAGCCGCGGGAGCGGTTCTGGAATGCTCTCTGGGTGCGCGCGCCGGAGATCGCGGGTGAGCTGGCCGAGGTCGAGAACTCGCTCTTTCGTTCGTCGGCCACCGAGCGCGACCTGCTGAACGCAGCCCGCCGGCTGCACGACATCGCGCATCCGTCGCCTGGCCGGCTCCGGCGCTGATGGCCACCGCACCGGAGTTCTTCGCCCGCCTTCGGGAGCAGCTCGCCAAGGCGGTAGTCGGCCAGGATGACGCCATCCGGCTGTGCGCCATCGCGCTGGTGGCGCAGGGACACGTCCTGCTCGAAGGAGTGCCTGGGACCGGAAAGACCCTGCTCGCCAAGTCGATCGCGCGCGCGCTGAGGCTGGACTACGGCCGCGTCCAGTTCACGCCCGACCTCATGCCCGCCGACATCCTGGGCACGTCGGTCTTCGATCTCGCCACGCGCACGTTCTCGCTCCGCCGCGGGCCGATCTTCACCAACGTCCTCCTCGCCGATGAGATCAACCGCGCGCCGGCGAAGGTGCAGGCGGCATTGCTCGAGGCGATGGAGGAGAGAGGGGTGACGCTCGAGGGCCAGCAGCTGGAGCTGCCGTCGCCGTTCATCGTCCTGGCGACCCAGAACCCGGTCGAGTACGAGGGCACCTACCCGCTCCCGGAAGCGCAGCAGGACAGGTTCCTGTTCAAGGTCCGCCTCGACTATCCCTCACCCGCGGACGAGATGGAGGTGCTGCGCAGGTGGGAGTCGGGCATCGAGCTGCGCGACCCGGTCAAGGCGGGCGTCGAGCCCGTGCTCGATGCCGCGGACATCCAGGCGTGCCGCGCCGAGGTGGCGACCGTCGTTCTCGACGAGAAGATCCGCCGCTACGTGGTCGACCTCGCCTCCGCCACTCGTTCCGCGCCGGAGATCGCCCTCGGCGCCAGCACCCGCGCGGAGGTCCTGCTCATGCTCGCCGCCCGCGCGTATGCGGCGTTCGAAGGCCATGAGTTCGTGACCCCGGACCACGTCAAGGCCCTGCTTGCGCCGGCCTTTCGCCACCGCTTGATCCTCCGGCCCGAGGCAGAGGTCGCCGGGCAGACGCCCGACAGCGTGCTCGACGCCGTCGCGGGACGCGTAGTACCGCCACGCTGAACGTCGTCCGCGGCCTCGCCCCGCAGCCCAAGCTCATCTGGGCGGTGGGGATCGGCGCGGGCCTCATCGCGCTGGGCGCCGTCTCGCCATTTCTCGGCTTCGTCGCGTTCGTGTACAACGTCGCCCTGGTCGTCATCGCGGCGCGCGACCTCGCGCTCCTGCCCGGCCGGTCGGGCTATACGGTCCGGCGCGCGACGCCCGAGCCCTTCTCGCTCGGCGAGCCTGAGGAGGTGACGGTCGTCGTCGAGAACCGCGCCGCGGCGGGGCTGCTCGCGCGGATCGCCGACCACGCTCCCGACCGCCTTCGGCCATCGCCTCGCGAAATCTCCGGCCGCTTCGACACGAACGGCGTCCTGAAGCTCAGCTACCAGACGCGCTCGCCCAAACGCGGCGCCTACGAGTTTGGCGCCGTCGACCTCCAGGTGCATCGAGACGGCGGATGGTGGCGCCGCCAGGTGCGGCTTCCGAAAACAGAGCAGGTCGCGGTGTTCCCGAACGTGGTCGCGATCCGCCGCATCCAGCTGTCGCTGCGCCGCGGCCTGCGAGCGATGGCCGGCATGCGGCGCGCCAGACCGCCTGGCGCCTCGACCGCATTCGCGGGCCTTCGCGAGTACGTGCGTGGGGACGACGTGCGCAGGGTGAGCTGGGCCGCGACGGCGCGACGCGACCGGCCGGTGGTCGTCGAGGTGGAGGCCGAGCGCGGACAGCAGGTCGTCATCGCGCTCGACTGCGGCCGCCTGATGACGGCGCCGGCGGGCGAGCTCGACAAGCTCGACCACGCGGTCAACGCGGCGCTGATGCTGGCCTGGGTCGCGCAGGCTTACGGCGACCGCGTCGGGATGATGACGTTCGACGACCGTGTCACGAGCTTCATCAAGCCGGAGCGTGGGGCGACGCAGCTGCGCCGCATCACCGAGGCGCTGTACGCGGTCCAGCCGGAGTTTGTCGAACCGGACTTCGGCCACGCGATGACGCACCTCGCGCTGCGCGTCGGCCGGCGGTCGATGGTCGTCGTCCTGACCGACGTCCAGGATCCCGAGGCGTCACGCGAGCTGGTCGCGCACGCGCTGCGCCTGGCGGCGAGGCATCTCGTCCTCGTGGTCGCGATGTCCGACCCCGCGGTGCTCACGGCGCGCGACGCGCCGATCGACGGCACCAACCGCGCCTACGAATGGGCGGCGGCGGAGGAGTTCGTGTCCAGCCGTCGCGAGAGCTTCGAGCTTCTCCGGCGCGGTGGGGTGTTGGGCCTCGACGTGGTCGCCGGCAAGCTGTCGCCGGCCCTGGTCGAGCGCTACCTCGAGCTCAAGGAACGAGCTCTTCTCTAGGTCGCCTCCTGCCGCCAAGCAGCAGGTACGAGTAGAGGAGAGCGCCCGTTGTCAGGCCGATGGCCAGCTTGACCGCGAACGGCGCCTCCGACGGCGAGATGTTGCCTTCGATCGTGCCCGCGACCACGAGCAGCGGCGCCAGGCCCAGCAGGAGGGTGAAGGCCCGCCGGGCGGCGATCACCAGCGCGTCGGAGCGCTTGCGGTTGCCCGGCGACACGAGCGCCCAGCCCATCATCAGGCCGCCCGCGCCCTGCGCGATGACGATCGAGAGCTCGAGGACTCCGTGCCCGATGACGAAGTCGAACAGCCCGCCCGCCAGGCCGTAAGCCGCCGTCAGCCCGAACAACCCGCCGAGCGAGATCCCGTTGTAGATCATCACCCAGATCACCGGCAGGCCGAAGAAAATGCCCAACGCGAAGGCCAGCATCGAGACGTAGATGTTGTTGACCATGATGAAGCCGGCCGCCTGCACGCGCAGCTCCGGCGGAATGTTGGTCCAGAGCTCGTGTCGGTGGACCTGGTCGATGAGGCGAGGGTCGGTGATCGCGTACGCGGCGTCCGGGTTGGCGAGGACCACGAAGAAGCTGACGAACGCGGGCACGAACATGAGCCCGCCGGCGGCCAGCAGGTATGGCCATGCCTGGCGGTACGTCTGGGGCAGCGTCTCGACGTAGAAGCGGCGGATGCGCCGCCACACCTCGCCGCCGCGGCGATAGACGATGCCATGACCTCGCGCGACGAGGCCGTTCAGGTAGCGGTGGACGGGTTCTTCGGGCCAGTCACGCTGGGCGCGGGCGAGGTCCGCGGTCGCGCGTCGATATAGGGCGGCCATGGTCAGGACCTGGGCGGGCGTGAGCGCGTTGAGGTGGCCGGCGCCGGCGCTCGCGAGCAGGTTCTCGAGCCGGTTCCAGTCCTGGCGGCGGATGGCGACGAACTCCTCGCTGCGCACGAGAATGACAATAACCAGGAATGAGCCAGCCGCTACCGGACAGCGAGCTCGTGGTCGCCACCCCGGAGCGGGTGTCGTTCGACTACCAGGTGGCGGGCCTGGCCACGCGCGGGATCGCGCAGGCGGTCGACCTGCTGATCCTGGCCTTCGTGCTCGCCGGCGTGTACGTCGCGGCGATCGCGGTGGGCGCATTCGGGCTCAACGCCGTCGCCTACCTCATCGCCATCCTCGGCACCCTCGTCGTGGTCTTCGGCTACCACTGGACTTGCGAGGCGTTCTGGTCGGGCCAGACGGTGGGCAAGAAGGTGTTCAGGCTGCGCGCCGTCGGTGACCGCGGCGAGCCGATGACGTTTGGACAGGCCGGCATCCGCAACATCGTGCGCCTGGTCGACTTCCTTCCCTACGCCTACGGCATCGGCCTGGTGGTGCTCTTCGTCAACGGTCGAGGGAAACGGCTCGGCGATCTCGCTGCGGGCACCATCGTCGTCAAGGACTCCGACTACCTGCCTCTGTGGCAGGTCCCCGGCGGGCGCCCGACAGATCCCGGTCCGCCACCGCCGGCCGCGCCTGGTCCCGTCACATACGCGCCGGCGACTCAGGCGGAGCTGTTTCTCCGCCGGCTCGACCCCGAGCTGCGGCGGTTCGTCGCCGCCTACGCCCGACGCCGGCCGGAGCTCTCGCCGCCCCTACGCGCGCAGCTTGCGGGCCAGGTGCAGGGGCTGCTGCGCGCGGCGGTGCCTGACGTCTTCAACCAGTACGGGCCGCTGGCCGCTCTCGATTACCTCGCCGACCTCGAGCGTCAATAGATCCACTCCTCGATCTGCCGCTCGGTCAGGTTGCCCCCTGTGAGGATCGTGGCGACCCTTCGGCCCTCGAACTCTCGCCCGCGGCCGGCGATCGCCGCGACGCCGGCCACGCCGGCGGGCTCGATGACGAGGCCCGCGTCATCGAAGACGTGGCGCATCGCAGTGCGCATCTCGTCCTCGCTGACGAGCAGCACCTCGTCGACAGTGGCGCCCATCATGTCGAGCGCCTCGCGGACCGGGACGCGTACCGCGATTCCATCGGCGATGGTGGAGCTCGGCGCGTCGATCGCTTTGCGGGCCTTCCAGGAGAGAGCCATCGAGGGCGCCGACGCGGCGCAGACCGCGATGATCCTGGTTTGCGGTGATGCGTGCTTTAGCCACGTGCCGACGCCGTTGACGAGAGAACCGTTGCCGAGCGGTACGAAGACCGCGTCGAACGGCGCTTCGGATTGGGTGAGCTCGACCGCGATCGTGCCGGCGCCCTCGCCGATGGCGCCGATCCGACCGTCTTCGACGAAGAGTTGGCCGTGGTCTTCAGCGTGCCGGCGGGCCGCGTCCTTGGCCTGGTCGAAGTCGTCGCCTTCAAGCACCACGGTGGCGCCAAGCGCGCGCATGCGCTCGACCTTCAGAGGGTTGGCGCCCTGCGCAGCGAAGACTGTGATCGGGATCCCGCGTTTGCGGCATGCGTAGGCCATGCCCTGTCCGAAGTTGCCGGCACTGGCGCAAACGATCCGCAGCCCCTCCCCCTCCGTGCCCCGAAGGGGCGCGGCCCCCATGGATGGGGAGGACACGAGGCGATGCAGGAGGTAATCGGCGCCGCGTCCCTTGAAGCTGCGGATCGGGTTGACAGACTCGACCTTGAGCACGGTGGTGACACCGGTGCGGGCGCTGAGCGGCTCACAGACGAACTGCGGCGAGTGCAGAAAGGAAGGGTCGATCACCTCGGCGGCTTCGCGAATTCGCTCGACCGCGATGGTGGCATCCACGACCGGCAGGATATCTGGGGGGCGCGGAGCAGGCGCCGCCCCGGGGGTAGTCAGGGCGGCGTCTTGACGCTCACCAGATGAAACGCCGGCCCCGGCAAGAAGGCTACGGCCCAACTTGTAAAACCCCGATCATGGGTCCAGAGTCTCTCCATGCCCAAGCCGACGATCACCTTTGTCTGCACCGAGTGCGGCGGGGAAAGCCTCCGCTGGGCAGGCCAGTGCCCGCACTGCCGAGCGTGGAACACGCTGCAGGAATTCCAGGTCCGCAAGGCGACCAAGGATGCAAGAGCCAGGCCGCTTCAGCCCGCACGTGCGATCGCGTTGACCGACCTGGCGGCCGAGGATGCACCGCGCACGCGCCTGGCGTGGGGCGAGCTCAACCGCGTGCTCGGCGGCGGCATCGTTTCGGGCAGCCTGGTCCTGATCGGGGGCGAGCCTGGCGTGGGCAAGTCGACGCTGCTCATGCACGCCGCGGCACAGGTCGCGCGGTCGGGGAAGGTGCTCTACGTCTCGGGTGAGGAGTCCGGCCAGCAGGTGCGGATGCGGGCCCAGCGGCTGGACGCTCTCGTCCCCGGAATCCTTCTCTTGGCCGAGAACGACCTCGACGCGATCTGCGAGGCGATTCAGGCGGAGCGCCCGCGGCTGGCGATCATCGACTCGATCCAGACCGTCACTGACGCCGGCTTCGAGGGCAGCGCCGGCAGCGTCACCCAGGTTCGGGAGTCGGCTGCCCGACTCATGCGGCTGGCCAAGGAGATCGGCGTTCCCGTCTTCCTGGTCGGGCACGTCACCAAAGAAGGTTCCATTGCCGGACCGCGGGTCCTGGAGCATATCGTTGACACCGTGCTGTACCTGGAAGGCGACCGCCGGCAGGAGCTCCGTCTCTTGCGCGCCACCAAGAACCGCTTCGGCTCGGCCGAGGAGATCGGCGTGTTCGCCATGGGCGAGAGCGGTCTCGAGGAGGTGCCGGACCCGTCGGCCGCCTTGCTCGCGACCACGGCGCCCACCGCACCGGGCACGGTCATCGTGGCCGCCCTCGAGGGCACCCGGCCACTCCTGGTCGAGGTGCAGAGCCTTGTCAACAAGAACGAGCACATGGTTGTGCGCCGCGTCGCCAATGGCATCGACGTCAACCGCGTGCACATGATCCTCGCCGTGCTCGAGAAACGCCTGAGCATGACCTTCGGCAAATCGGACGTCTTCGTCAGCGTGGCGGGTGGTATCCGGATCACGGAGCCTGCCGCCGACCTCGGTCTCGCGCTTTCAATCGTCAGCAACGACCACAGCAGGCCAATGCCGGACGGCCTGGTGGTGATCGGAGAGCTGGGATTGTCAGGCGAGGTGCGCCGCGTGGGCCAGATCGAACGTCGCCTCCAGGAGGCGGCGCGGCATGGTCTCACGCGCGCTTTGATTCCGGCCGGCTCCAGAGCCGGACGGCCCACCGGCCTCGACGTGGTCGAGGTGCGGTCCGTGGCGGAAGCGGTTTCCGCCGCGTTTTCTTCACCCATCAAGTCCGGCGAATTCATAAGGGAGGCCGGACTCACGGTCTCTTGAGGAGGTAGCTCGTGAAGCGTTCCGAGAATGCCGCCCGCTGGTTGGGGGCGGGGCTCGGAGTGGTCGGCGGTTTTCTGCTCGGTTATTTCATGGTCCGGGGGATCTCGAGCGCGCACCCGGGCTGGGCGATCATCGGGCTGACGACCCTGGAAGGTTTGATCTTCGCGTACCTGGGCACGCCTTACGTGCTCGGTGGCTGGCGAAGCTTCAACTTCCGGCTGACGAGCACTCCGCTGCCCGACCTCCTGAGCGGGCTGCTCGGCATGATCGTGGGTCTCGTCGTCGCCGTCCTCATCGGTGTCTTCGTCCGCGACCTTCCCTATGGGTACGGCGTGTCGGCCGTCCTCGCCTTGCTCCTGGCGGCGCAGGGCGCGTCCGTCGGCCTCACCCGACGCGCGGAGGTCACCGCGCTTTTCTTCGGCGGTGCCAAGGAACCCGAATCGCGTCGCGTGCACGCCGTCTTGCTCGACACCTCGGTGATCATCGACGGGCGCATCCTCGACATCGCGAAGACTGGCTTTCTCGACATGCCGCTCATCACCCTCAGCTCGGTTCTTCGCGAGCTGCAGACGGTGGCCGACTCGGCCGATGTGACGCGCCGGCGTCGCGGCCGCCGGGGGCTCGACGTGCTGACGGAGATGCAGAAGGAACCGTCGATCGACCTGCAGGTGACCGAGGACGACGTCGCGCCGACCGGCGACATCGACAACCACCTGGTCCGTACCGCCAAGGACAAGGGCTGGGCGATCATGACCAACGACTTCAACCTCAACCGCATCGCGCGGCTCGAGGGGGTCGCGGTGCTCAACCTCAACGAGCTTGCGCAGGCGATGCGCCCGGTCGCGATCCCCGGCGAGGAGATCGTGGTCACGGTCGCGAGAGAAGGCAAGGAGCCGGGGCAGGGCGTCGGCAGCCTGGACGACGGCACGATGGTCGTCATCCAGAACGGGCGCCGGCTGCTCAACCAGACCATCACCGCGGTTGTGACCTCGGTGATCCAGACCTCCGCGGGACGGATGATCTTCGCCGAGCCGGGCAGCGGGGCCGAGTCGCGTCGGCCGCCGGCGCGCGTCAAGCCACGCGAGGAGACTGCCTGAGGTGCCGACCGTCGGCGCGATCGTGGCCGCCGCCGGCACCGGCTCGCGCCTGGGCCGGGGCAGCAAGGCCCTGGTGCGCCTCAACGGCCGGACGACGCTGGCGCGGGTGCTCGAGCTCTTCCTCGCCCTCGACGAGGTGGACCGGATCGTGGTCGTCGGCCCCCCGAGCCGGCTCGAATGGGCGGAGCGCGAGGTCGAGGCTCTGCAGCCGCGCAAGCCCGTCATCGTCAAGGCGGGCGGCGAGAGCCGCCAGGACTCGGTGCGGATGGGCCTGGCCGCGCTGGGCGATTGCGACTACGTGCTCGTCCATGACGCCGCGCGTCCTCTCGCCACGGCGGCGCTGGTGCGCAGGGTGCTCGCCGCGGCCATGGAGACCGGCGCCGCATTCCCCGCGATCAGCCCGCGCGATGCGGTCAAGCGGGTGGAGGGCAACCGCCTCGTCGAAAGCCTCGACCGCTCCCTGATCGTGCTCGCGCAGACGCCGCAGGCCTTCGCCCACGATCTGCTGGCGCGAGCCCACCGCGAGGCCGCGGACGCCGGCCTCGTCGGCGACGACGACGCGCAGCTCGTGGCGGCGACCGGGCACGCCGTCTCGGTCGTTCCCGGCGAGCCGGCGAACATCAAGCTCACGACGCCCGAAGACCTCGAGGTAGTGGAGGCCCTGATCCGGGAGCACGAGACCGCTTCCCGGTGAGGGTCGGGATCGGGTACGACGTGCATCCGCTCGTCGCGGGGCGTCGGCTGGTGCTTGGCGGGGTGCGGATCGAGCACGACCGGGGTCTGGACGGCTACTCGGACGCGGACGTGCTCACGCACGCGGTCATCGATGCCCTGCTGGGCGCCGCGGGTCTCGGCGACATCGGCACGCATTTCCCGTCCGACGACCCGGAGTTCAAGGGGGCTTCGAGCCTTCGCATGCTCGAACGCTCGGTGGCGATGATCGTCGACGCGGGCTACCGGGTCGTCAACGTCGACTGCGTCGTGATCGCGCAAGAGCCGCGCATCCATCCCCATCTCGCCGCCATGAGCTCGAACCTCGCCCACAGGCTCGGCATCGTCGAGGTCAACGTCAAGGGCAAATCCCCGGAGGGCCTGGGGTCGCGGCTCAGGCGGTGGCCACCATCGACGAGGTTTGATCCGACCGGCCCCTCCGGCGCTTCGCGCCACCTCCCCATGAATGGGGAGGAGCAAAGCCGGGTTACGGGACACTAACGACGTGACCCTGCGGCTGCACAACACCCTCACGGGAAAGAAGGAAGAGTTCAAGCCCGTCGAGGCGGACCACGTCCGTATGTACACCTGCGGACCGACCGTCTGGAACTACGCCCACGTCGGCAACCTTCGCGCATTCCTCTTCTACGACCTCGTGCGCAGGCATCTCCGCGTGTCCGGGTATCGAGTCACGCACGTGATGAACCTCACCGACATCGACGACCGCATCCTGGACCAGGCCATGCACGCGGGCACGACCATCACCGAGTACGTGAAGCCCTACGCCCAGGCCTTCTTCGAGGACATGGCAACGCTTCGGGCCGAGCATGTAGAGCACTACCCGCGCGCGACCGAGCACATCGCCGAGATGGTCGACATGATCTCGACTTTGCTGCAGAACGGGAATGCCTACATCGCCGACGGGGACGTCTACTTCAGGATCGCGAGCTTTCCGAAATACGGCGAGCTGTCGCATCTCGACCGTGCCGGGCTCAAGGCCGGTGCCCGCGTCGCGACGGACAAGTACGACAAGGAGTCGGTCAGCGACTTCGCGCTGTGGAAGAAGTCGCAGCCCGGCGATGAAAAGATCGGCGCCTCGTGGGACGCGCCTTTCGGGCGCGGCCGTCCCGGGTGGCACATCGAGTGCTCGGCGATGAGCAAGCGCTACCTCGGGGCCACCCTGGACATCCACGCCGGCGGCGTCGACCTCATGTTTCCGCACCACGAGAACGAGATCGCGCAGTCCGAGGCCGCCAACCACGCTCCCTTCGCACGAGTCTGGCTTCACTCCGAGCACCTCGCCGACGCGACCGGGGAGAAGATGTCGAAGAGCGCCGGCGGCTTCACCACCCTGCGCGACCTCGTGGCCGCCGGCCACGATCCCCTGGCCGTCCGGCTCTTCCTGATGGCCAACGCGCACTACCGCTCACGCGTGCGTCTGAGCCAGGAGGCCCTCCACGCCTCGGCAGAGCAGGTGCGCCGGCTGCGCGAGTTCGCCGACCGCGTGAACCGGGCGACGCTTACCGATGCTGACCACGCCGGCCTGGTGGACCGCACGGCTGACGTCCGGGCGGCATACCGCGAGGCGCTGGACGACGACTTGAACCTCCCACAGGGACTCGGGCTGGTTTTCGATCATCTCCGAGAGGCGAACGCCGCGCTCGACGCCGGGCGCTTCGGACCCCTCAACAAGACCGCGCTGCTCGGGCTGATCGACGATGTGGACGCCCACCTCGACGTCATCCGCGCCGAGGAGCCTGGGCTGGCCGACGAGGTCGAACGCCTGATCGCCGAGCGTGAATCCGCCCGCAAGTCGCGAGATTTCGCGCGCGCCGACCGCATCCGCGACGAGCTGCGGGAGCGTGGCATCGCGCTCGAGGACTCGCGCGAAGGCGTGCGCTGGAGGCGCGTCGCGCCTACTGCGGCAGAGCGGTCCTGATCTCTCCCGTTTCGGGGTTGTAGTAGTTGCGCGGGATCGTCATGGTGTTCTTGCCAAACAGGACCATCTCGAAAGCCGGGTCGCCGATGCCCTGCTGGCTGTGGATGTCGTGCGGCGGATCGAGCCACGTCACGAACGAGCCCGGTCCCAGCTCCTTTTCGTAGAGGATCCTCAGCCGGCCCTCGTCGTCATGATGCCAATGTCGGTAGCGATCTCGGCCTTCGACCACGCAGGCGACTCCCCAGGAGTTGTGGTCGTGCACCGGGGTCTCCTCCTGGGGCGAGAACTTTCCGAACATCAAGGTCAGGCCGTCGGGATCTGTTTGCAGCACGGCTGAGGTGGTGTCCCCTCCGTGAAGGCTCTTCATCTCGGCCTTTGGGATGAAGCCTGGTTCACGCGAGAGCTCGGACAGCAGCCGGCCCACCGCGTTCAGGCTCTCCTCCGTGACGCCGCCCGCCAGCAGATCGCGTGCGCGGGCCATGAAGTCTGCAACCATGCGGTCAGGATATGCCCAATCTCATCCACGGCCGCAACGCGGTCCTCGAGGCGGCGCGCGCGGGCCGAGTGCTAAAGGCGTACCAGGCGGCCGGCCTCGGCCACGACCCACGGCTTGAGGAGCTCACACGGCTGACCCGGGTTGAAGTCGTGCCCCCGGCGCGGCTCGACGCCATGGCGCCGGGTGTGAACCAGGGCGTCGCCGCCGAGCTGAAGCCGCGGCGCGAGTGGACGCTGAAACAGCTCCTCGACGCTCAGCCGTCGCTGCTCGTGGCGCTCGACTCGATCACGGATCCCCAGAACCTGGGCGCGATCCTGCGCAGCGCCGAGGTCGCCGGCGCGAACGGAGCGATCGTGCCCGAGCACCGGAGCGCGCCACTTTCGCCGGCTGCGGTCAAGGCGAGCTCCGGAGCCACTGAGCTCCTGCCGATCGCGCGAGTTTCGGGCCTGCCGTCGGCGATCGTGGAGATCAAGCGTGCCGGCATCTGGTGCGTGGCGCTCGACCCGCGCGGCGAGCTCAAGGCCTGGGAGTTCGATTTCACGCAGCGTGTCTGCGTGGTCGTGGGAAACGAGGGCACAGGTGTCCAGCGGCTCGTCAAAGAGCGCTGCGACGCGCGGGTGCGATTGCCCATGGCGGGCCGCGTCGCGAGCCTGAATGCGTCGGCCGCGGCCGCGGCTCTCCTCTATGAGGTGATGCGCCAGCGCGCCTTATCTGACGAGACTCGCTCATAAACTGGTCGCGTGCAGCGGCTGATCGTTGACGGCTACAACGTGGTCCACGCCTGGACGTCGCTCAAGCGCCTGCTCTCGACTGCTTCGCTCGAGGTGGCGCGCGACGACCTGATCCGGCGCCTCTCGGTACTTGGCATCGTCTCCGGTGAGGAGGTGACGGTCGTCTTCGACGCGCATCACTCCACGGCGATGTCCAACTCCGAGGAGACCGTCGACGGCGTGCGGGTCGTCTTCACGCGCAAAGGCCACTCGGCCGACCACTCGATCGAGCGCCTGGCGTACCTGGCAAGCCAGTCCCGCGACGTGATCACGGTCGCGACGTCGGACCGCTTTCAGGCCGACCTCGTGCGGGGGATGGGCGGCGCCGTGATCAGCGCGCTGGAGCTCGAGCGTCGCGTCATCGACGCAGAGCGGGAGATGAGCCGCCGCGTGCAGCGGTACCAGTGAGGTCGACAGGCCCCTCCGGCGCTTCGGCCACCTCCCCATGAATGGGGAGGAGAACCAGTGAGCGCGATCCGCCGGACCCGAATCGTCTGCACCATCGGTCCGTCGAGCTCGTCGCCGCACACGCTGAGGGCGATGATCCAGGCGGGCATGGACGTCGCCCGCCTCAACTTCTCGCACGGCGATGCGGACGCGCACCGCGAGGCGGCTGCCAACGTGCGCGAGGCGGCGGATGCGGTCGGGCGGCCGGTGGCGTTGCTCGGCGACCTGCAGGGGCCGAAGATCCGGACCGGCCTGGTCGAGGGCACCTTCCAGCGCCTGGTGCGAGGCCGGTCCGTCGCGCTTGTCGCCCGCCATACCGAGACGCCCGACGACATAGAGGTCAGTCATGTCGAGCTGATGCAGGCGCTGCGGGTCGGCGACCGCGTCCTCCTCGACGACGGCCGCATCGAGCTCGCGGTGCGCGCCGTGGAAGACGGCCGGGCGGAGGCGTCGGTCGTGCGCGGCGGACTTCTCGGCGAGCGCAAGGGCATCAGCGTTCCCGGGCGCGCCCTGCCGCTGCCCGCGATGACCGAAAAGGACGTCGACGACCTGAAGCTCGCCATCGACCTCGAGGTCGACTACATCGCGCTCTCCTTCGTCCGCCGCCCGGAAGACGTGCTCATCTGCCAGCAGCACATCACCGGGCACAACCGCAACATCCCGGTCATCGCCAAGCTCGAGAAGCTGGAGGCGATCCGCAACCTGAGCAAGATCCTCGAGGTGGCCGACGCGGTGATGGTCGCCCGCGGCGACCTCGGCGTGGAGCTGAAGCTTGGGGAGCTGCCGGCGGTGCAGAAGGAGGTCATCGACCGTGCCAACCGCGCCGGCGTCCCGGTCATCACGGCGACCGAGATGCTCGAGTCGATGGTCACCTCCAACCGGCCGACGCGCGCCGAGGCTTCTGACGTGGCGAACGCGATCTGGGACGGCACCGACGCGGTGATGCTGTCGCAGGAGACCTCGATCGGCGCGCACCCGATCGAGGCAGTGCGGGCGATGGCCCGGATCTGCCTCGCGGCCGAGAAACACCCGGACTTCGAACGCGCCCACCAGATCTGGCACGAGGCGGGCGATGTCGGCGGTGCCATCGCCCACGCAGCCGCCTCAACCGCGACCGAGCTCCAGGCCAGGGTCATCATCGCCTTTACGGAGTCCGGCACCACGGCCCTGCGCTGCAGCAAGGCCCGACCGCCGATGCCCGTTGTCGCCGCCAGCCCCCACGAGGAGGTGCTGCGCCGGACCGCCCTGTACTCCGGCGTCGTCCCGCTCCTGGTCAAGCCCGGCAGCGACACCGACCAGATGATCTCGAACGCCACGGCAGCCGCCCTGGATGCCGGCATGGTCCGCACGGGCGACCGGGTCGTGGTCGTGGCGGGCGTTCCGGTGGGGCGGCCAGGCCAGACCAACCTGCTCAAGGTGGAGACCGTTTAAGGCCTCTTAAGGAGGCCTAAGGCTGCCGCTCTTGCGCGGAGAATATGGGCGTGGCGCCCGCCTCCCACGGTCTCCTCGGCCGCATCCAGAGGGCCAACGACGTGGCCTCGCACCGTTTTGGACCGCACACGGCCGAAGTCGAGGCGTTCATCCTCGCTGTTGGACAGTTGACGCCCTGGCAGTGGCGCCAGGTCCAGACGACGAAGCGTCTGGTCGCCTCGGTCAGCAAGGACGGTGCCGGCGCCGCCGACTCCGCGCGGTCGATCCAATCCGCGATTCGGAGCAGCGACGGCCGGATCTCGGAGCCGATGGCTCGCGCCGGCGAGGTGCTCTTCGACACGCTGGCCAAGAAGAGCGACGACAAGCAGGTCGCGGCCTGGCAGGCGATGACCGCCCTGATCATGCGCTCGAACCTTCCGGCGCTGAAGTTCGCCGTCCATTACGCGCCCTTTGCGACGCTCATCCCGCTGTCGGGGTCGGACGTGCTCGACCCGAGGACACGACGGTTCATCGCGCTCCTCGAGGAGCTGACTCGGGACCGGCTCGCCGGCCTTGCGAAGCGATGGCGCGTCGACGCGGCCGCGTCCCGCGCCCTGCTGCAGGCCGTCGCCAAGCACCGGCACGCCAAGAGCGAGGAGGCCGTCGCCGTGGCCGCCCTGTCTTTCATCCCGCACCACCTGGTCGGTGACGAGGGATGGACCGCCGTGCGCACCGCGGTCCACGGCGGCCGCGTGCTCAGCGCCCTGGGCGACCTGACCGCCGAAGAGACGGCGCAGCTGTGGTCGCCGCTGGAAGCGACCATCGCGCTCGCGTCGCTCGATGTGGAGGACGGCGCGAACAGGCCGGCGACAACCCGGTCGATGCGCCGGGTGCCCGCCGCTCCCCCGGCGAAGACCGCCGCCGCCTACGGGCCGAATCACGCCGAGGTGGCGGCCTTCATCAGGGGCGTGGCGGAGCTGTCGCCGATCCAATGGCTGCGGGTCCTCGACCGGCGCAAGCTGGTCGCGAGCGTGACGCGCGAGGGGACGGTCGAGCCGGCCGGCGTGGTGCGCTCGATCCTGATCGCTCTAGAGGCGACGCGGGAGCTCGACACGTACAGCCGCTGCCGGGCCTTCGCCGCCGTCGAGCGCGCCGGCTACGTCATCGAGTCGCATGGCGGCGTCAACCTCGACCAGGTGCGCCAGGCGTTGACGCCGTTTGAGCCGTCGATCGCGTTCGAGGCGCTGAACGGCGGCGGCTTCGCCCACCAGGTCGCGACGTTGGAAAGGGCCGACTGGCAGCGGATCGCCGCGGCCGCGCCCGAGGCGAACGTCGAGGCCGTGGCGCCCCTGGTCAACGCCGGCACCGCCCTGATCGATTTCTTCGGCGGCCGCACCGATGACGAGGCGGTGGCGACCTGGCATGGGGTTTCTGCGCTGGTGCACCGCCACCAGCTGACGCCGATCAAGTTTGCCGCGTCGTATGCGCCGTTCGCTTCCGCCATCCCGGTGACGAACCCCCGGTCGCTTGGCGCGATGGTCTCGCGCTACGTGACCGCTGTGGGCCGGCTGGGCGCCAGCCAGTGCGCCACCCTCGCGGAGCCCTGGCAGATCGGCGACGAGCTCTCCAGCGCCCTCTCCAAAGCGCTTGTCGACGGCAGCGCGCGAGCGGGCGAAGAGTCGGCGGCGCTGGCGGCTGTGGTCACGGTGCCCATGCGCCTGGCCACGGCTGGGGGATGGGCCGCGGTCAAGACTGCAGCGTTCGGCGGCCGGGTGATCGCGGTTCGGACGCGCCTGACCACCGAGCAGCTGGAGGCGCTGTGGCAGCCAATCCAGCCCGCGATCCCTCTTGCGTCGCTCAGCGCGCCTGCAAGGGTCAAGCGTTAGTCACTAACCTTTTTTCACATGGCGAACGCCCGTAGCAATGGCCGCCTGCCCAAGTTTGAGAAGGTGATGGTCGTGTCGGCCCACCCTGACGACCCCGACTTCGGCGCCGGCGGGTCGATCGCCCGGCTGGCCGACAGCGGGGCGGAGGTCACGTACGTGATCGTCACGGACGGGCGGCAAGGTGGGGAGGACCCCACGCAGAAGGATTCGGAGCTCGTCGCCATCCGCGCCCGGGAGCAACGCGCCGCAGCCAAGGTCCTGGGCGTCAAGCGCGTCGAGTTTCTCGGCTACAAGGACGGCCACCTCTCGCCCGACCTCAAGTTGCGGCGAGACATCGTCCGCCAGATCCGCAAGTACAAGCCAGAGCTCGTCATCACCCACATCCCCGGGCGCGTGCTCGACGCGCCGATGGGCGGCTCCCACCCCGATCACCTGGCGGTCGGCGAAGCCACGATGGCCGCGGTCTATCCCGACTCGCGCAACCCGCGTGCGTTCCGCTCGCTGCTCAAGGAAGGGTTCCAGCCGCATGAGGTGAAGGAGGTCTGGATCCCGTTCTGGACGCTTGGCGATTACCTCGTCGACATCACGCCGACGCTGGACCGGAAGATCGAAGCGCTGCGCAAGCACAGGAGCCAGGTCTCCAAGCCCGGGCGGGAGTGGGACTTCGAGAAGTTCATGCGCAAGCGGCACCGCGACGTGGGCAAGAAGGCCGGATACCAGTACGCGGAGTCGTTCAAGAGGATCACGGTCTAGCTTTCAGCCGACCGTGCTGGAAGTGGAACGGGGAGGAGGCAGACCCCCTCCCCGTGCGCGTCGCTTACTGCTTCGCGAAAAACACGTCGGGGTCGTTGCGGCCGCTCGGCCACAAGAAGTTCGTCACGATGTCGCGGTTGTCGCCCCACGCGATGTACTGATGCGACCCGTCGCTCACGTTGGCGATGTAGTCGCCCATGTACGCGAAGGCGATGATCGGGTCGAACTGCGGAAGGGTGAACACGCCTGGGAATGACTGGCTCGTCACCCGCTGCGTAGTCCAGCTATTTCCATTCTTGGAGTTGGAGACAAAGACGTCGAGCTGGCCGTTGCCATTTGCGCCCGTGCTGATCTGGTAGTAGGCGACGTGGAGGTCTGAGTCGGCAGAAAGGGCGGGCTGGGCTTCGTCGTTGGAGCCCGACGTCACCCACGACGGCTTGCCCATCACGTTGCCCGAGCCGTCCAGCTGCGCGATGCGGATGTGGCTGTGGCCCGATCCGTCCCCGCCGTCGTTCCAGGCCATGTACGCGCCGCCCTTGAACGCGGCCAGCGTCGGAAAGTCCAGGTTGCGCATGAACTGCGCCGGGCCGAGAACGAAAGCGTTGATCGGAGCAGATGGCGTGATCGGGATCACAGATCCGGCCGACCACGTCGTGCCGCCGTCGTGGCTGACAAACACGGCTTCGTTGAAGGTGAGCGTCCCGCCCGTGCAGTTGGGGTCGTCGATCTTGATCAGCTCGGCCGCGTCATAGACGGTGCTGCCCATGACGAGCGGCTGGGCCCCGATGTACTGGGCGAAGCTGCAGCCATTGCCGAAGATCGGCACCTGGCTGGCGTAGTGGATCGTCCAGGTCTGGCCGCCGTCTGTCGAATGGGCCACCGGCAGCCCGCTGACCTCGTTGAAGTTGCTGTCGAGCGAGAAGTCGTCCCAGACGTCGTACAGGTTGCCGTTGCCCGCGCCGGTCGTCAGCGCGTCCTTGTCCGCGGAGTAGAAGAGCTTGACAGGAGGCGGCGGTATCGACGCGGCGGGCGAGAAGGTCTTGCCTCCGTCGGTCGATTTGCTGACACCGACCAGCAAGAAGCCGGTGTTGGCGTCGATGGTGAGAGTCGAGTAGTAGAAGCTGCCGCTGCCGTCGGATGCGAGCCATGGGTCGCCGAGGTTGACGTTCCCGGGCGCGTTGGGGATGACGCCGCCGTCGGTGAAGGTCTGGCCGCCATTGGCGGAATGCGCATATCCGCTGAGGTTTGACCCTGCCGTCAAGAACAGCAAGGTGTGCGAGGAAGTGTTGTAACCGACCACGACGTTGGAGCCGGCCACTGCGACCGCTGTCTCACTCTGGGTGGTCTGGTCGGTTTGGTGGGTGTCGAGGGCCGGGTTGTTGACGCGGACGTTGGTGAGCGAGCCGCCGCCGCCGGGCTTGGCCGACGTCACCTTGTTGCCCTTCTGCGCGATGCCGTTGGAGTCGGGCGCAAGGCGATGGTCATTGCGCGCGACACCCTCCATGTACGCACGTGCCGGGGCAGAGAGCGTCTTGCCGGCAGGCGAGTTGAGGATCTTCTTGGCCACGTCTTGTTTCGTGGGACCGGTGCTCGGCGGCGCAGCCGAGCCGCCGATCAGGCCCACCACCAGGATGGCGATGGCCGGGAGTGCAATTCGGGCGACGCGATGCATGTGACCTCCTTGTGAAAAGCCGCAAAAGCACGCATGGCGGTTTCAGGACATAGGCAACCCCCCGTCAAAACCCCCGACCGAGCAGCCGACCCGAAAAATCCTATGTGCCGTTAAGCGAATGTCAACAGGGCACTAGACGGCATCACGGATTGCAGGCCATATCACCTCGGCCCACGCCGCGTACTGGGCATCGCCGGGATGGAGCTGGTCGGAGGCGATCCAGCCCTCGCTGCCGATGCGCGACGTGCTCACCGGCCCGAGGTCGACCCAGGCGAAGCCCCGCGCCGCCGCCTCCTCGCGCGCCATGCCATTGAAGACCCCGGTCATCCGCTCGACCAGTTCGGCGCCGCCAAAGTCCGCGGCTGCCGGGACGTACGACCACGTCGGGATCGAAACCGCGACGGCGCGCGCACCCGCGACCTCGTCATAGATGGTGCGCAGCGATCGTCGGTACGCATCGGAGGTCCGTCCCTGGACAAGGTCGTTGACGCCGATCAGCACCGTCACCAGCT